>NZ_NKCO01000012.1:0-143556 GCF_002245615.1 Mycobacterium neumannii
CCTTCCCGGCGGTTGTTTTTTGTGGGGGACCAGGGGGGGCCTTGCCAATGCCTTGGGTGGCGCGTGGGGCCCCGGGTGGGGGGTTACTCCCCCTGGTGCCTCGCGGCGAATGCGGCTTCGGTGATTACGGTCCGTTCGCCCCGGCCGCGAGGCCGTCGGGTGGTTATGCGCCCCAGGCGTAGGCGATGGTGGCTTCGAAGGATCGGTACTGCCTAAGTTTGGCTAGGTCGTTGAGATCTTGAGCGGCGTCGGGGTGGTGCTTGACGTATTCGGCGACGATGCTGTTCCAGCCAGCGTTGAGTGCTCGTCCGAGGATTGCTGCGGCGAGGGTCTTGTCGCCGGATCGCAGGGCCGCGGCGAAGACCTCTGCTGCGTCGTCGCTTTGAGTGAGTCGGGCTGCTCGGTCCTGCGAATCTCGGTAGAGCAGGATCTGTCCGGGGTCGCTGCTGGTCACGCTGGTCAGCCCGAACAACCGCTTCTCGACCGCCTGCTTCTTGGCGTCGATGAGTTCGGTTTCCTTCTTGCGAAGGTCTCGTAGCTGCTCACGCATCCGATCACGCTCGCTGTCGAGCTTCGCTCGCCGGCCGATGTCGGAGAGGGTGTTGTCGTTGTCGAGACTGTCACGGGTGCGGGCCGATCGCTTCTGAATGCTTGCGGCTTGAGCGCGGAGGTCTTCGATCTGGGATTCGAGCTGTGTGAGAGACATTGTGTGCGTTTTCCTTTCTGAGCGGTCAGACCGCCGGGCGATTTGTGGAGAGGTTCCACAGTTCTTGTATGCGCTCTGCTACAGGGTGTTCTCCGAAGTAGCGGATGCCGGCGTTTACGACGTCGCCCCAACGGTTGTCGATCGCCACTCGCACAACCCCGAGGACCGCGAAGCCATCGGCCGACACGCTGGCCCGGATGAGAAGCCGGGCCGCGTCCGACTCGTTCGTGAGGTCTTTGATCTCGCGGTTGCCGCGAGCGGCGTTCCGAAACACGATGTGACGCAGGACCTTGATGCGTTCGGCGGTGGCACGCGCAGCTTGCTCCCGCTCATCGCGTTTTACGGCGGCGCGGTCGACGTCCATCGCGGCCCGATCCACGATGGTCAACCCGGACCGCCGTGTGTCATTTGTGCTAATCATCCCCACCGCCGAACAGCTGCCGCGCGAATGCGCCGCGATCGGATGCCAGCGGTCCCCGTCGGGCGCCAGGCGGGCGCACCCGCTCGATAAGGTCGCTGAACTCGTCGTCGCGCAGCTCTCGGAGGTACTGCTCGACTCCTAGTCGTAGGTATTCGATTGGGCTCACTTGTGCCCCCCTGCCTTTCGTTCGGCGTGCTCGACGACGGTCTGTCGCGGGAAAAGCCATCGACCGCCGATGTCGCGGCCGTCAAGCTTGTCGCGAATGCGAGGGTTTCTCACCCAGCTCATTGAGCAATTGAGGATTGCTGCTGCTTCGGTCGTGTCGATGAGTTCGTCTACCAAGGGTGACGATTCAGGCTGCGCCGCACAACTTTTGGTTGCGTGTACGCAACCGTTGAGTCGGTCGCGCAGGGCGACGAACCCGTGCGGCCCCGGTCTGTTGCCGATTGTGCGACGCACGATGAGGTCGTTAACGGCGTAGAGCAGCAATGCGGTTTCGGCTGGCGTGAACTTCATGACGCCGACCACGGCTCGGGTTGGTGGATGGGTTCGGTGATGGTCCGGTCCGATGCCGGCGGCGGTTGGCTCTTGTGCCTGCAGCGGACGGCTGGGTCGATCGGGGTGTGATCTGGGCCAAGCTGCCAGCTGCACTGGGCGCAGCGACGGCACCGGCGGACCGCAGATAGCCGTTCCCCGGGCGCGGCCTGCTCGATTGCGCTACGGCGGCTCATGCCGACTCCCCGGCTGCTACCGCGGCCCCGCGGCATCCTGCGCAGTCGGCGGGCGCGAACTGAAGGTGACCGTGGCGCCGGCAACGCGGCCCATGGAGTCCGGGAATCCATGAGGGCGGTTCGGGTTTGGGTACTGGGTGCCAAGGCGCCCGTTCGGGCCGCGCTGGCTCGGCTGCCTTGGCCAGGATCCGTTCCAAGGAGAGTGCATTCTGTCGCTGCGCCCATACCTCGCGGATGCGTCTGCGCCGGCCGCAGGCGCCACAGCTGTTGTCGGTGCCTCGGGGCATATGCCGGTCGCAGTAAGGTTGCGGTTCAGGTTCGGGGTCGTCGGCTACTTCGCCCACGATCGCGTCTATGCCGTCTATGCCGTCGATGCGTTGAGTGACTAGCTCGCGGCTGGCCGGTTCTACTTCTTCGACATCGACCAGTTGTGGTTTCTTATCGGAGGAATCTGGGGGCGGGGGGTCGTTGCCGTCGTTGGGGACGGGTTCCGCGTTGAGCGACTTGCACGCGGCCAGCTCGCCGGTCTCCCCCTCTTCTCCAAGTTCTTCAGGTAGAGGAAGGCCGGCAAAATCTGCCGACGACGACCGTCGATTTCCGCCGAGGTGCTCGGCAGAATCTGCCGATCGGTGGGCAATATCTGCCAATGGCACGTCACAGCCTTGATCGGATCTTGCCAATGGCACATCAGAGGCCCTATATGCCTGTGCTCGGTCGCCGTAGAAGTCCTGCCTCGAAACGGCCGACAGGTCGCCCATGCCCTGCAACTTGCGAACCGTCGCCGACACGGTTCGTCGCGGCACACCCGCGCCCAAGGCCTGGCCGATGTCGTCGTGCGATGCGCACCACCACATCTCGCCGTCGATAATTCTGCGGCCGTTCGATTCGCCCGGCAGCGCCGTCACATATCGGACCAGCGCCAAGATGCATGCGCCGAGCGGCCCGACGCGACCGATCTCAGCCGGCGACACCTTAAGGAAGGCGGGCGGTCTCACGGTTCGACCGTCGCCGTGTGCAGTCCGCATGCTTGACCCATTGCCTTGACTCGCAGCCGGCACGGCGTGCCCGCGCGTGTTGGCTGGCCGCAGCGCGGCGCCGGCGAGACGCGCTCACGTATGGCGACGGGCAACCGGCCGAGCCTCTCGTGCAACTGATCGCCGTTGTCGCGCTTAAAGGTTTCGCCGTTGCGCATTCTTGCTTCGTTGACGAGCCAGGCCACCTCTTCGCCGGTGCTGGTCACGCACAGCGCGATCACGTAGCCAGCCGAACCGACATCGCAGAGGCAGGCGCTACGTTCCCAGTCGACGAGCGCGAATCCGTCGGAGTCGCCGCCAACCATCACGCAACCTTCGCTTTTTCATGCGCAGAAACTGATGTAATCGCAGGAACTGATTCAGGTGGGCCGCAGCGTCTGGAGTAACCTCTCCTGCTAGATGAACTGCGGCAATGTATTCACGTTTGCCGCCGAAGGGGTCTGTGACGACGATGGTGATGACGTCGCCTTCGATGAACGTGTAGGCCTCTCGGAGCATCCGGCCGTCGGCATCCGTTGGTCCTAGGCCGAACCCCAGGTCCCACGCCGGGCCATCTATGGAGCTTGCGAGGAGCGCTGCGAGCTCGTGCGATTCGGCGTTCATCATGCCTCGCCAGACCTAGTCGTGGCTTCCTGATTGGCGAGCCACTGATCGATTTCAGATTGGCGCCAAGCCCGGCGTCTTCCAATCTTGAACGAGCGTGGACCTCGGCCAGTCGCGTCCCAGTATCGAATGGTCCCGAGCGGGATCCCACCGAGCAGCGTCGAGAGCTCCGGCGCAAACACGATCCGGTCTGGCACTGCCGCCATCACCGACTCCCTTCTTCTGATGAAGTTGCAATGTTGTGCTTCTAACGAAGCTCAACGTAATCGCCCCTTGTCTTCACGTCAAGCGCCATGCAACATGTTCACGTGGAGAACATCACGAACCAACAAGTTGGGGCACGAATTGCAGCCGTGCGCGGCGAAATGAAGATGACCCAGGCCGAGCTTGCGTTAGAGATGACGGCTCGACTGGGCCGTGAGATTCGCCCTCTCACCGTCACCCGACTTGAGGGCGGCAAGCGGCCGATCAACGTTGATGAATTGGCGGCTGCGGCTGCGGCACTTCGCATCAATCCCGCCGACTTCTTCGCTGACGACCTACCGATGGGCAGCGTTCAAATCGTCAGTGCGTTTCAGACCGTGGCTCGAGCGAGTAATCAGCTAGTTATCGCTGTGCGGCAATATGATTCGGCTTACCGGGACTTCCTCGACGTGCTCGACAGTTCGGACAGACAGCACCTAGACCGACTTCCTTTCGGGACACGGGTCTTTATTGACGCCGCGCGGGACTGGACCATCCAGGGCTTCATCGACGAGGCACGGAACGAAGGGAGCGACTCGAATGGCACAGAGGCGTAACCGCCGGTCGGGCGTGGAAGACCGCTGGCGCAAGGCAGACGGCACACCATCGGCCAGCGACGGCAAGGGAAACCGCTGGCGCGCAAGGTATGTCGATGAGCAGGGTCGCGAACACGCCAGAGGCTTCACCCGCAAGGTCGCTGCTCAGCGGTGGCTCGACGAGGTTACGGCGGCGGTAGTCACCGGGCAGTACGTGGACCCGAAGGCCGGCCAGGTCACGTTTCGCGACTATGCCGAACGATGGCGCGGGATGCAGGTACAGCGCCCCAGTTCCCGCGCACACATCGAGACCATGTTGCGTCGGCACGCTTATCCGGTCCTAGGAGACCGACCACTCTCGTCGATCCTGCCCAGCGACATACAGGCGTGGGTCAAGGGCCTCGAACTCGCGCCGGCGACAATCGGCGTGGTGCACGGCGTCGTGTCGACGATCATGAAGGCGGCGATCCGGGATCGACGCATCGTCGCGAATCCGTGCGATGGATCGAAGCTTCCAAAGGTGGAGCGCAAGCAGGTGGTGCCGCTGACGACCGAACAGGTGGCGGCGCTGCGGGAGGGGCTACCTCCGCAGCTCCAGGCGCTCGTCACCCTTGCAGCCGGGACGGGCATGCGCCAGGGCGAGTGCTTGGGCCTCACGGTCGACCGAGTGAAATTCCTTGAGCGCACCGTGACCGTCGACCGCCAGCTCGTCACCGTGCCGGGTCAGCCGCCGTCGCTGGGACCACCCAAGACACAAGCGAGCAACCGCACCATCCCCCTGCCGCAGGTCGTTGTCGATGCGCTCGCTGCGCACCTGGCGGCGTTTCCGGCCGCATCCGATGGGCTGCTGTTCACGCTGTCGGGCAAGCCGATCACCCGGCAGGCTTTCGGCCACAAGTGGCGTCCCGCGGTCGCGAGAACGGCGCTTCCGACCGGGACCGGATTCCACACGCTCCGCCACTACTACGCGAGCCTGCTGATCCGCCACGGGGAGAGCGTGAAGACGGTACAGGCGCGCCTCGGTCATGCGTCGGCCGTCGAGACTCTGGACACCTACTCGCACCTGTGGCCGGATTCGGACGATCGGACGCGTGACGCGGTTGATTCGGTGCTCGGAGTTGCTGCGGACGCACTGCGGACGGCCGCAGCGCCCTTGAGCTGACTTTGCAGCTCAAGGGGCTGAGGCGAACGAGCTGGCCTGTAAGCCGGATTCTGTCCCGCACCACCGCGGCTGACCGCGGCGGCGAGGTGGCGACCATCCATCTGGACACACCGTCGCCGGGTGCCTCGAGCGGCCTACCCGCAGGCTCGGGCGAGCAACCCTCGAACGTCTGCGCGGCCGCAACCAGGTTGCGGCCTTCTTGGCCTTGCTTCGGGTGGGGTTTGCCTAGCCACTCCGGTCACCCGGAGTGCTGGTGCGCTCTTACCGCACCGTTTCACCCTTACCACCCCGAGTCCGAAGGCCCGGTGGTGGCGGTCTGTTTTCTGTGGCACTTTCCCGCGAGTCACCTCGGATTGCCGTTAGCAATCACCCTGCTCTGTGAAGTCCGGACTTTCCTCGAAACCCAGGCGAACCTGGATCCCGCGGCCGCCCAGCCAACTCATCCGCTGGTTCAACGTAGCGCCTGTCGCCGCTGTTCCGCGAGTTCGACATACTTGGCGCATGGCACAGGCGCCTCCGGCGCGCTATCTGATGCGCGCCAAGGATCTGGTCGACGCGCGGTACGCCGAGGCGATCACCGTCGACGACCTCGCCGCGGCCGCGGGCCTGTCTCGCGCGCACTTCAGCAGGATGTTCACCCGCACCTTCGGCGAAACACCGCGCGCTTACCTGCAGACCCGCCGCCTGGAACGCGCCGCGGCGCTGCTGCGCAACACCGACCGCTCGATCGCCGACATCTGCGTGATGGTGGGCCTGCAGAGCGTGGGGTCGTTCACCACCAGCTTCGCCCGGGTGTACGGGCTGCCGCCGGCCGCGTACCGCGCGAGCCTGCCGCCGGCGGCGATCCACGCCCGGGTTCCGAGTTGCATCCTCAAGCGCGACACCCGGCCGCCCGCGGACAGTCGGGTGCCCAAGACAGCACACGGGGAGAAGACGAACAAACCCGGGCGATCGTAGCGTCGAGCCATGATCAAAATCGCAAGCGCCCACCTGTGGGTACATGACCAAGAAGCCGCACTGAGATTCTGGACCGAGAAGGTCGGTATGGAAGTGCGGCAGGATGTTTCACTGCCCGATGTCGACGGCCTCTTCCGATGGTTGACTGTCGGACCGCCGGGCCAGGACGACGTGTCGATCGTGCTGATGGCCGTACCCGGCCAACCGGTCATGGACGAGCCGACCCGTAAGCAGGTACTGGACCTGACGGCCAAAGGCTTCGCGGGCACCGTGTTTCTCACGACGGAGAACTGCCAGGCCTCCTACGAGGAAATGCGTTCGCGCGGAGTCGAGTTCACGGAGGAGCCCCACGAGATGCCCTACGGCATCGACTGTGGATTCCGCGATCCGTCGGGTAACAGCGTGCGCCTGACCCAACTCGCGGACATCTCGGCCATCACGGGGTAGTGCACGTGCGGACCAGCACCGCTGCACTCGCCTCGGCTGCCTTCTTCGTGATCGCGCCCGGCACCGTCGTCGGGGTCGGCCCGTGGTTGATCACGCGCTGGGAGCTTTCCGACGCTGCGGCGTGGCGCGTGGTGTTGGGCGGGACCGTGATCGTCGCCGGCCTGATACCGCCTATCCACGCGTTCATCGAATTCGTCAGGGCAGGCGGCACTCCCATGCCTGTTGCGCCGACCCAGCGGCTGGTCGTCACCGGGTTCAACCGGGTGGTCCGGAACCCGATGTACGTCGGTCTGATCATCGCGATCCTCGGCCAGGCAGCGCTTTTCGCCAACCTGTGGTTGGTGTTGTACGCCGCGATCGCATGGGTGGTCACCGCGTCGTTCGTGCGGTGGTACGAAGAGCCCACGCTAGTCCGGACCTACGGGTCGCAGTACGAGACGTACCGTGCAAACGTGCGCGCGTGGATTCCTCGGTTGACCCCGTGGACGGCGCCGTCGTGATGCTTTAGGCGGACGTCAGCCGCGGGGCCAAGTCGAGCGTGGCGCCGGGCCCGCGGGCGGCGCGGGACTGAGGTTCGCGCCGGGGACCTGTGAGTTCTGCCAAGCCGCGATGCACAGTCCGATCCGGCCCGGTTTACACCAGCCGCCGGTGCCCGAGACCCCAAGTGAGGTCTGGGACTGGTCCCAGCACACCCCGGTGCGCTGGTCCCACACCTCGCCGGCCGTACATTGCGCAACCGCCGCAGGCGCGGTCACCAGGGACGACGAGATCACTACGGCGCTGCACACCGAAGCCAACAGGGCGGCTGGAGCCGATGTCCGGATTCTCATATCGATGTGTCTCCGTCGGTAAGCGGGGTCCATGGGTCTCGGATGCCGGTGATCACGACGGGGGCCTGATGGTCGTCTGTTCGTCGATCACCTTGATGGCATCGAGCACCACGTTCTGCTCGCTTTCGGGACTGTCCGCATTCAGCTGAAGGACGAATAGGCCGTCGGCTGCCGGCACGACGACCGTCTTTTGAGCGACGAATCGCGGCTTGCCGTTGTCCATGAAATTGCCGGCGAACGAAATCGAGTCGAAGCCGCCGAAGGAGCTCCTCGTGGGTTCTCCCAATGGTTTGAACTCGGCCATGTCCTCCAGCTGCTCCGGCGCGTACTCGAAGATCTTCGCCGCGTCGACGTTGCCGGTGAGTTTGGAGGCGATCGCGTACATGTCGGGCGGATCGTTGGGATCCTTGGGGGCGTCGTAGACGATGGCTCCGTAGGCCCACTCCGGCGTCGCCTCCCCCGCATCGCTCCATCGGGGTGGAATGGGGAAATCGAAATCGGGGGTTCCCGGCTCACCCGGTCTGATCGGCGTCTCGGCGATCCCGTTCTCGGTGATGTACTCGCTGATCGTGTCTTCGTCGTCGGCCTGGGGGCTGGGCGCGGCCGACGTGCCGGTCGTGCTCGTCGCCGAGGTCGTTGTCGTGGCAGCGGTGTCATCACTGGAACCACAGCCCACAAGCCCAAAGCTCAGAGCAACGGCGCAGAGACCAGCCGTCGTTCCTACATGGAGATTTTTCATCGACTCCTGTCTCCTACGGTCGCTTGTCCGAAACACGAGGCAAGATCTGGACACGAGCTTAGAGCTGCGGAGACCGAATATTGGCAGGTTCATCAATTTCATGATCAATTGGCCTGCCGGCAAGCTGCGCGTGACGCCGAGTTCAGAACGGCGGAGGCTTGTAATTCGCGGCGAGCCACGCCTGATGTTGGCGTTGCTCTTCGCCGATCAGTTCGCTGCGTCGCCGTCGTTCGGTGTCAATGCGTTCACGACGCACCTGTTCGCGGGTTTGCCTGCGGCGCGGCATCATCGCCATCCGCTCGGCGCTGTCGTTCGGTGGGGGCGCGGTGGCTCGGATGACTCCGGTGGGTTGGCGCAGCACCGGGAACATGCTCGCCCCGTGAGGTTCGGATCGGTACCGGTGTCCGGTCGGGGCGGTGAGAACGACTGTACCGTCAGGCAATTGTTCTTCCCGCCAGCCACCGCTGCCGCTATAGAAGGTCTTGATCAGGTGATGAATGCGGCAGTAGTGCTTGGTGTTCGACGGATGTGTCGGGCCGTAGGGCCACGGCACCGTATGGTCCACATCGCAGCCCCACACCGGTTTGTCACATCCAGGCCAGCGACACGTCACGTCGCGCCACTGCAAGAACTCGGTCAACCTGGCGCCGGGACGATACCCGGCGCGCGCAGCGTCATCGGCCGAGGGCACGATCACCGGCTTGAGATCGGCGTTGCGCGCCAGCTCACGCACCGACTCGGCAGGCAGAACCCCGAAACCGGGCAGATATCCCGGTCTGGCGCTGGTGCCCTCCACGGTGCCCTGCTCAGCCAGCACATGGACCACCGCGGCAGCCGCCTCCGCCCGCCGCCCAGCCGCCGGGCAATCGTCGAGCCCGCACTGGCAGGCCAGTGTGGCTTCCCGGCGCCCCAGCGGCCCGCACGCATCAGCGCGGCGCTGGGCCTTGGTGCGCGGATCGTTGTCACACACCGTGGCCGCCAACGCATCCAACCCAGCATCGAGCGCGGCGCCATCTTCAGCACGGAGCTGTGCAGACATCAAGGCCATCCCCGCGACGTCGCCAGGATTGATCTCGACATAGCGGTGCCTGTCGGTTTCGGGCGGCACGCGCACCGCGGCCGGATCGAACTCGGCGATGAACACATCGATGCGATCACGCAGTTTGGGTTTGGACAGCTTCATCCACTTCTCAACCCGCCAGGCCAACGCCTCATCCAGGCCCACCATCACCTCGTCATCGACGTTCTGGGTGCGCGCGATAATCGTCGACACCATCCGATAGTCGATCACCCCCCGACGAAACCTCCGCAACACCTGCGGAAGCCGATCCCGCAGGCTCAGGGCCATCTCGACCTGACTCACCGCCCGGGCGTGGCTGATGTTGTGCACCGCCGAGATCTCAGCTGCTACCGCCGAGATCGCATCAGCGACATAGAACTCGGCTCCAACCATCTCGGGGTGACGCCGCGCGCACAACTCCCCCACCAACGACAACCGCCGTCCCGTCGCCGCGGCCTCCTCACGCGCCTCCTCACCCATCAAGGTGACCAAGTCCGCATCCGAAGCCTCTTCGAACATGCTTCCGAGACTACGCCCGACCACTGACAAGTCTTAACGACGAAAGCATTTCTCTGTGAATGAGTTTCGGCCTGTGGAGAACCACACTAGACGCCGACCGCGACCGGCGTCTACCGGCGCCGCAGCAGGATCACGTTGTCGGACCATTGCGCCGGCTCGCCGTCCGGCGTCGTGACGTCACGCATCGGCGTACTGATCTTTGCCGGTTCCCATTCGGACTCAGACAGGTTCAGCGCGGCGACGACCTCCTCGGGCGGTATGAACGTCTGGTGGTGGCCATGAAGTTCGGAAAGCCACGGCGGCGGTGTGCCGTGGTCGACGATGAGCAGAAGTCCGCCCGCCCGGACCGCCCGCGCGGCCGACCGGAAGATCGCCGTCCGGTCAAGCGGGAACGTCGAGTGCAGGAACTGCGCGTTCACCAAATCGAATTCGCCGTCGGGGAAGCTCTCCGACAGGTCGTGTTGCTGAAAGTCGATCCGGTCCCCCACCCCGCGCGCGACGGCATCGGTGGCCGCACGCCGCAAAGCGGTTTCGGCGATGTCGACGGCGACGACCCGCCATCCCCTCTCGGCGAGCCACATCGCGTCGCCGCCCTCACCGCTGCCCAGATCGAGCGCGGTGCCGGGCTCGAGGTCCGACACCATCCCGACGAGCCGAACGTTCGCTCGACCGCTCCAGATGCGATTGCGTTCGCTGTAACGCTCCTCCCAATGCTGTTTGGCGTCAGGCGTTGACATGTCGGCTCCTTTCCGGAACGACTGCTGGAAAATCCGCTTCGACCAGGCTCTGCACGACAGCGGCTGCTGCCGCTGAACCCGCCGCCACCGCGGCGGCCACCTGCGGCATCTGTGCCACCAGGTCGCCTACGGCGAAAACCCCGTCCGCACTGGTGCGATAGAACGCGTCGACGTGAACCGGATTGTGCGCGACCGGAGTCGGCTCGCCCGTTGTGGCGCCGAGTTGTTCGGCCAGCGAAGTGCGCTGGTGAAGCGTCGTGGCGACCAGGATGCCCGCCCGGGGCAGCCGGCTGTCGTCGGTGAACACCACGGCCTCCAGAGTGCCTGCGGCACCCACCAATTCGGCCACCGGCCGGTCGTCGATCGTCACACCCGCAGCCGCCAGCCGCTCGCGCTGTGCGAGGTCGAGATCAGCGGGACCGTCGGTGAGCAGGACGACGTCGTCGCTCCAGAGACGCAGCAACAGTGCCGTATGCACCGCACGCTCACCGCTGGCCAGCACGGCCAGGGGCTGATCGCGGACTTCCCAGCCGTGGCAGAACGGGCAGTGGAAAGCGGACCGACCCCACAGCTCCGCCAGGCCGGGAAGCGGCGGCGGCCGGTACTCCATGCCAGTGGCCAACACCACCTTCCGGGCACGCTCGACTCCGCCGTCGTCCAACCGCAGGACGAACAGTCCGTCCGCGCGCTCCCCGCCGGTGACTTCTGCCGCTCGCACTTCGACCGACGGATACGCCGACAACTCTCGACGTCCCAACGCGTACAGCTCCGCCGGCGGCCGGCCGTCGTGGCCCAGAAGCCCACCGATGCCGTGCGCGGGGAGGTTGCTCTGTGCGCCGCCGTCAATCAGCAGTGTGCGACGACGAGCCCTGCCCAGCACCAGCGCGGCACTCAGCCCGGCGGCACCGCCACCGACGACGACGCAATCCCAAATTCTGTCCATGCGATTACCTTGCAGCGGCCGCGAGAAGCTGCCAAGCTTTCTTGCCATGCAGGCAAAAGATGAAGACAGCGTCGACGCGCGGGTGCGTCGCAGGCTGCGCGAACTACGCACCCAGCACGGCCTGACACTGGAGGATGTAGCCCGGCGGTCGAACATCGACGTGTCCACGTTGAGCCGGCTGGAGTCCGGCAAGCGCCGCCTCGCCCTCGACCACCTGCCCAGACTGGCGGTCGCGTTGTCGGTGAGCACCGACGAGCTGCTGCGCGCACCGGAGGCCGAGGACCCACGCGTGCGCAGCGGATCCCATACCGCACACGGAATCACGTATTGGCCGTTGACCCGCCAGGCCGCCGGCGGTCTGCACGCCTTCAAGATCCGGATCAGCGCCCGGCGGCGCAACCCGCCCGCTGAACTTCCGGTGCACGAAGGCCAGGACTGGATGTACGTCCTGTCCGGCCAGCTGCGCCTGATCCTCGGTGAGCGCGACTTCACCGTGAAACCTGGTGAGGCGGTGGAGTTCTCGACGTGGACGCCGCACTGGTTCGGCGTGGTGGACGGGCCGGTCGAGGCGATCACGATCTTCGGGCCGCACGGCGAGCGGCTGCACCTACACGACTAATCCAGGTAAGCCGTCTGATTGACCAACCGCACCGATGCCGCGCCGTCGGCATAGAACTCGGCGATCGACAGCGACGCGAGATCGAGATGCAGCCGGTACAAGATGTTCGGGCCACCGTCGAGCGCCATCCGCAGCAACGTCTTGATCGGCGTCACATGCGAGACCACCAGCACCGTCTCCCCCCCACGCTCTGCCAGGATCCGTGCCCGCGCCCTGCCGACACGCTCAGCAGCGGAGTCGAAGCTCTCGCCGTCCGGAGGCGCAAGCGAGGTGTCGCGCAGCCAACGCCGATGCAGGTCGGGGTCGCGTTCGGCCGCTTCGGCGAACGTCAGGCCCTCCCAGGCCCCGAAGTCGGTCTCGATCAGGTCGTCGTCGACGGTCACGTCCAGGCCGAGCACTTTGGCCGCCGCCGCCGCGGTGTCGTACGCCCGCTGCAGCGGTGACGTGACGACCGCCGCGACGCCCCCGCGCTGTCCGAGATAGTGCGCGGCGGCTTCGGCCTGACGACGCCCGAGTTCGGTCAGCGCGGGGTTACCGCGCCCCGAGTATCGACGGTCGACCGACAACTCGGTCTGGCCGTGGCGCAGCAGCAGGAACCGCGTCGGCGCCCCACGCGCACCGCTCCACGCGGTGGGGTTCGACGCCTGATGCGGTTCCGTTCCCGCCACGCCCGAAGGAATTTCGGCCGCGGCGTCCATCGCCTCGTTGGCCAGCCGGTCGGCGTGGCTGTTCTCCGCACGCGGAATCCACTTGTAGGTGACCCGGTCGAAACGGGTGGCCAGCGCTGTGGCCTGCTGATGCAGGGCCGCGATGTCCGGGTGCTTGACCTTCCACCGGCCCGACATCTGTTCCACCACGAGCTTGGAGTCCATTCGCGCGTCGACCTCGGTGGCGCCCAGGCTCGCCGCCTCGCTCAGGCCGGCGATCAACCCGCGGTACTCGGCGACATTGTTCGTCGCGTGACCGATCGCCTCCTTGCGCTCGGCGAACACCGTGGCGTGATCCGCCGACCAGACCACCGCCCCGTAGCCCGCCGGACCCGGGTTGCCGCGCGAGCCACCGTCGGCCTCGACGATGACCTTCACCCGCCAGACCCTTTGAGACGCAACAGGATCGCGCCGCACTCAGGGCAGCGGAGCACCTCGTCGTCGGCCGCCGCGGAGATGCGCGCAAGCTCCCCTTTGTCGATCTCGAGGCGGCACGCTCCGCATCGGCGCCCCTGCAGTTGGCCGGCCCCCGCGCCGCCGCGGGCGCGCTGCTGTTCGTAGAGCCTGACCAAGTCGGCGTCGAGTGCCGCGACGAGTTCGTCGCGGCGCGACAGGCTCTGGTGGCGCTGCTGAACCAGCTCGGTACGGACGTCGTCGCATGCGGTCTGCGCGGAGCGCAGCTCGTTCTGCAGCTCGTCCATCCTCGCGACCGCGGCCTGCTGGTCGCGTTGCAGTTCCTCGCGTCGCTCCATCACCTCGAGTTGCGAATCTTCCAGCGCCGCTTGCCTGCGCTCCAGGGTGTCGAGTTCGTGCTGCAACTCGGTGAGCTGTTTGGCGTCCACCGAGCCGCCCGAAAGCAGCTTGCGGTCACGGTCTTCACGCTGGCGGACCGAGTCGATCTCGGATTCGAACTTGGCGATCTGGGCGTCGAGATCCTCGATGGCGATCTGCAGTGCCGCTAGTCGGTCGTTGGCCTCCCGATGCGCGGCCTGTACCTCCTCGAGCCGCTGCTGTTCGGCGAGGTTTTTCACCCGATGCTCCAGCCGGGCAAGGGAAGCATCGAGCTCGGCCAACTCGGATAGCGTCTGTTGTTGAGCTACTTCGGCTTTCATGCTCATCTCTCGACATTCCACGGATCGGTGCGCACGTCGGACACCCGCACAGGCAGCGCGTCACCGAAATGGGCTTGCAGCAGGTCTGCGGCTTGGCGGCACCACGGGTATTCGCTGGCCCAGTGCGCGACGTCCACGAGCGCGACCTGCGAAGCGCGTCGGTGTTCGTCGGCGGGGTGGTGCCGCAGGTCCGACGTCACGTACGCGTCGACACCCATGCGTGCGACGAGGCCGAGCAGCGAGTCACCCGCACCGCCGCACACCGCGACCCGCGACACCTCGGCGTCCAAGTCACCAGATGCGCGCACGCCCCACGACGTGGGGGGTAGTGCTTCGCGCACGCGAGACACGAACGCCGACAACGGTTCAGGACGATCCAGCACGCCGATGCGTCCCAACCCGGCATTGCCGGGAATCGGCGCCAGCGCGAAGACGTCGAACGCGGGTTCCTCGTAGGGATGCGCGGCCCGCAGCGCGGCCAGCACGTGCCCGCGCAACCGCGCGGGGGCGATGACTTCCACCCGGTCCTCTGGCACGTGTTCGACGGATCCGACGCTGCCGATCGCCGGTGACGCGCCGTCGTGCGGCAGGAACTGCCCGGTGCCAGTCGTGGTCCAGCAGCAGTGCGAATAGTCACCGATACGCCCTGCCCCCGCCGCGAACATGCCCTCGCGCACCGCCTCCGAGTTCTCCGCAGGCACGAAGACGACCCACTTGTCCAAATCGGATTCCGCACTCGCCGGCGCGAGCACCTCCTCGACGGTGAGCCCGAGCGCTTCGGCCAGCGCGTCGGAGACGCCGGGCGAAGCCGAGTCCGCGTTGGTGTGGGCGGTGAACAGCGCCCGGCCGCTGCGGATCAGGCGATGGATCAGGGCGCCCTTGGCAGTGCTGGCGGCCACGGTGTCCACGCCGCGCAACAGCAGCGGATGGTGAGCCAGCAGTAGGCCGCCCTCGGGAACCTCGGCGACGACATCGGCGGTGGCGTCGACAGCAACCGTGACCGTCTCGACGGTCTCCGACGGGTCCCCGCAGACCAGGCCGACCGAGTCCCAGTCCTGCGCCAGCTCCGGCGGGTATGCCGCCTCCAGCACGTCGATGATGTCGGCCAGCCGGGCGCTCATCGCAGCACCTCGGCCATCGCGTCGACCAGCACGGGCCACTCCGGGCGTACCGCCGCGCGCAGGAACTGACCGTCCAGCCCGACGAACGTGTCACAGCGACGCACAGCAATACCTCTGCGATCCAGGTGTTTTCGCATCAGTTCGGCATCCGGCACACAGAACAGGACGAAGGGGGCCGAACCGGTGACGACATGCACGCCGATGCTAGTCAAGCCGGCCACCATCTCCGCGCGCACCTCCGTCAGCCGCCGGGCGGCATCGTCGGCCTCGGCCACCGCATCGGGTGTGCTGCACGCCGCGACGGCCTCGAGTTGCAGCGTGCCGAGGGGCCAGTGCGGACGCCGTGCGGTCAGCCGTGCCAGCACGTCCGGCGCGCCCAGCGCGTAGCCGACGCGCAACCCGGCCAGCGCCCACGTCTTGGTCAGGCTGCGCAGGACGACGACGTCGGGCAGGGCGTCGGCGGCCAGCGATCCAGGCTCGCCGGGAACCGCGTCGGCGAACGCCTCGTCCACCACCACGATGCGCCCGGGCCTGCGCAGGGCGAGCACCTGCTCGCGGGTGTGCAGTACGCCGGTCGGATTGGTCGGATTGCCGACGACGACGAGGTCGGCGTCGCCGGGCACCGCGTCCGGGGTCAGGGTGTACGGCGCTTCCAGTACCACGTGCGCGAAGGGCACCCCGGCCGCGGCCAGCGCCGCCTCCGGTTCGGTGAACGACGGGGCGATGAGGGCGGCGCGTCGCGGCTGCAGGTCCGGCAACCGCGCGAACGCCTCGGCCGCCCCCGCCAGCAGCACGACCTCGTCGGCGGCGCGGTCGTGCCTTCCTGCGACCGCGTCGAGCGCCCGCTGAGAATCGGTCGCGCTCGGATACCGGGCCAGATCGGCCAACCGGGCCGAGAGGCGGTCGACCAGCCAGGACGGGGGCTCATCAGCGCGGACGTTGACGGCAAAGTCCAGCATCCCGGGGACCACAGCCTGATCGCCGTGGTACCGCGCGGCAGCACGCAGCGGACTCACCACATCACGACCCTAGTGCGCTGGCTGCGGTGGTTCTGCGATCGGGGAGAATGGACCCGTGACCGACATGCTGGCCTCCACGACTACGGCGACCCGCCCCCAACTGGTGATCTTCGACCTCGACGGCACCCTGACCGATTCGGCGCAGGGCATCGTCTCGAGTTTCCGCCATGCCCTGGGGTCGGTCGGCGCCGTCGTGCCCGACGGAGACCTGGCCAGCATGATCATCGGCCCGCCGATGCACCACACACTGCGAAGCCTCGGGCTCGGCGACCGCACCACCGATGCCATCGAGGCATACCGCACCGATTACCGGACCCGAGGGTGGGCGATGAACCGGGTCTTCGACGGCATCCCCGCGCTGCTGGCCGATCTGCGCGCGGCCGGCGTGCGCCTGGCGGTGGCCACCTCGAAGGCCGAGCCGACCGCGCAGCGGATCCTCGCCCACTTCGGCCTGGCCGACTGCTTCGAGGTCATCGCGGGCGCAAGCGTCGACGGTTCGCGCGCACACAAGGTCGACGTCGTCGCCCACGCATTGGCCCAGCTGGGCGAGATCCCCGAGCGCACACTGATGGTCGGCGACCGGTCGCATGACGTCGAAGGTGCCGCCGCGCACGGTATCGAGACCGTGGTCGTCGGATGGGGCTACGGCAAGGACGATTTCGACGGACCCGACGCCGTTGCCGCCGCCGCGCACGTCGCCTCGGTCGCAGACCTGCGTGAGGTGCTTGGTGTCTGAACCCCTGCACGTGACGTTCATCTGCTCGGGCAACATCTGCCGATCGCCGATGGCGGAGAAGATGTTCGCCCATCAGATCGACGAGCGCGGCCTGGGTGACGCGGTCCGCGTGACCAGCGCCGGCACCGGCGGTTGGCACGCCGGCGAGCCCGCGGACCGCAGGGCCAGCCACGTCCTGCGCGAGCACGGCTATCCGACCGCGCACCGGGCCGCCCAGGTCAACGAGGACCACATGTCCGCCGACCTGGTGATCGCACTCGGCCGCAACCACGTTCGGATGCTCAAGGATCTCGGTGTGCCCGCCGAACGGATCCGGATGCTGCGCTCGTTCGACCCGCGTTCGGGTGCTCATGCACTGGACGTCGAGGACCCCTACTACGGCGATCACTCCGACTTCGAAGACGTGTACACGGTCATCGAAGCGTCGCTGCCGGGTCTGCACGAGTGGGTCGACAACCAGCTTGCCGACCGGGGAATCGCCAGCTGATGCGCCGGTGGTCCTTCCTGCTGCGGCCGTCATGGCTGGCGCTGTTTGTCGTCGTGGCCGCGTTCGCGTACCTCTGTTTCACCGTGCTGGCGCCGTGGCAGTTGGGCAAGAACACCAAGACCTCGCGGGAAAACGCGCAGATCGCGAACTCCTTGACCGCCGAGCCGGTCCCCGTGACCTCGCTTCTGCCGAACCAGGACTCGGCAGCCCCGGACGACCAGTGGCGGCGGGTCACCGCGACCGGACGCTACCTACCCGAGGCTCAGGTGCTCGCGAGGCTGCGGATCGTCGAGGGCGAGCCCGCATTCGAGGTGCTGGTTCCGTTCGCCGTGGACGGCGGGCCGACGGTGCTCGTCGACCGTGGATACGTGCGGCCGGTACAGGCTTCGGGGGTGCCGGAGATCGAACCGGTGCCGGACGGCACGGTGACGATCGCGGCGCGGTTGCGCGACTCCGAGGGGCTGGTGCAAGGCAAGGAGCCGTTCCGGCAGGACGGCATCCAGCAGGTGTACTCGATCAACACCGCGCAGATCTCGGCGATCACGGGTGTCCCGCTGGCCGGTTCCTATCTGCAGCTGGAGGCCGATCAGCCGGGCGGACTGGGCGCGATCCCGCTGCCGCACCTCGACGCCGGACCGTTCCTGTCCTACGGCATTCAGTGGATCGCGTTCGGCATCATCGCGCCGATCGGGCTGGGCTACTTCATCTATGCCGAACTGCGCGAGCGCAGACGGGAGAAGGCTGCTCGGGAGGCCGCGCAGGCGAAGCCAGAGGCTCCGCTCACGACGGAGGAGAAGCTCGCCGACCGGTACGGCCGACGGCGCTGAGCGCGATCGCCACCCCAGCGGCGGCCAGTTGGACCGCCCGCGACAGCCGCACAGCCTTGCGCAGGTCGGCCACCTGTGGCGGCGGGCCGTCGCCGAGCGTCGGCCGGATCTCCAGTTCGTGCGCGTACTGAGTGGGGCCGCCGAGCCGCACCCCCAACGCGCCCGCGAATGCGGCCTCCACCACGCCTGCGTTCGGACTGGGATGCCGGGCGGCGTCACGCTTCCACGCGCGCAGCGCCGCGACGGGAGAGCCGCCGACCACGGGGGCACATGCGGCAACCAGCACCGCGGTCGCGCGGGCGGCGAGATGGTTCAGCAGATCGTCGAAACGCGCTGCCGCCCAACCGAAGCGCAAATAGCGCGGCGAGCGGTGACCGATCATCGCGTCCAATGTGTTCGCACCGCGGTACACCAGCACCGCAGGCACGCCCCCGAGGGCGGTCCACAGCAGCGGCGCCACGTGGGCGTCGGAGGTGTTCTCCGCGACCGACTCCAGCGCCGCGCGGATGAGGCCGGCCTCGTCGAGCACCGAGGGGTCGCGACCGCACAACGACGGCAGCAGTCGGCGGGCGTTGTCGGTGTCACCGCGGTCCAGGTGTCGAGCCATCTGGTCCCCGGCGCGGGCCAGCGATGTTCCACCCAGCGCGACGAACACCGTCGCGGCCGTGGTGACCGTGCCCGCTGCGGCACCCCGGCGCCGCGACATTCGATCCCCCGCGGCGCCGAGCAGTGTCAGCGCGCCGAGCAGGATTGCCGTGTGCACGACGCCCGCCGCACGGGTGTCGGCGTAGCTGCGACGCTCCAAAGCGGCCGCCACACTGCCGAAGAGCGCCACGGGATGTCCGCGCCGAGGGTCGGCGAACAACGAATCCGCGACACAACCGGCTGCGATCCCCACCACACGCGGGCGTGAGGTCGGCGCAAACACTTCGCGAGCGTCTCACAAGGTGATCTACTCGGATGCATGAGGTTCGGGCCCCCGCGTCGGCCGAGACGCGTCGTCGACTTGCTCAATCCGGCTGCAGCGCTGGCGCCGGCGGCCAACGTGATCATGCAGCTGGCCTCGCCCAGCGTCGGTTACGGCGTGCTGGAGAGCCCGGTCGACAGCGGCAACGTCTACAAGCACCCGTTCAAACGCGCGCGCACGACTGGAACCTACCTCGCGGTGGCGACGATGGGCACCGAGAGCGACCGCCGGCTGATCCGCGAGGAGGTCGACCGCGTGCACGCGCTGGTGCGGTCCACCCCGGCAAGCCCGGTGTCGTACAAGGCGTTTGACCCCCGGCTGCAGCTATGGGTCGCCGCCTGCCTGTACCGCTACTACATCGACCAGCACGAGTTCCTGTACGGACCACTCGACGACGAGGCGGCCGACGCGGTCTATCTCGACGCCAGAAAGCTCGGCACCACGCTGCAGGTCCGTGAAGACATGTGGCCGCCGGATCGCGCCGCCTTCGACGAGTACTGGAAACGCTCACTGGACGAACTGCGCATCGACGAACCCGTGCGCGAACACCTGCACGGGGTGGCCGCGATGGCGTTCCTGCCCGCTCCGCTGCGGCTGCTCGCCGGCCGGTTCAACCTGTTCGCCACGACGGGGTTCCTGCCGCATGAGTTTCGTGAGCACATGCGGCTGCCGTGGTCGGGGCGCCAGCAGCGCAGGTTCGAGGCGCTGCTGGCCGCGCTGCGCGTCGCCGACCGCATCATCCCGCGCGATGTCTGGATTCTCGGCTACCGGCTGTACCTGTGGGATATGCGCGCGCGGGCACGGCGTGGCAGACGAGTCGTGTGAGTCGACCGAGATCAAGGAATCAACATGCCGTTTCCCTCGCTGAACCACATCGCCCTGACCGTGCGTGACCTGGCGGTCAGCGCGCCCTGGTACCAGGAGCTCATCGGCGCCGAACCGGTCCTCGACGAACACACCGACGCCGGCTTCCGGCACGTCGTCTGGCGATTCGACAACGGCACCCTGTTCGGTATCCACGAGCACGACCGGTCGGTGCCCGACGAGCAGTTCACCGAATTTCACTCCGGACTCGACCATGTCGGCTTCGGGTGTGCGAGCAGGAGCGAACTCGAGGGCTGGGCTGATCGCCTCGACGAACTCGGTATCGAGCACGGCGAGATCGTCGATGCGCCGTACGGTTCCGGACTCAGCTTCCGCGACCCCGACGGCATCGCCTTGGAGTTCTTCGCGCCGCCGGGTTAACCGGCCGCCATTTCGGAGAATTCGCGCTGGATCTCGTCGTCCTCGCGGGCGGTCATCAGCGATACGGCGACCGCGACGGCGAAACACGCGACGAAGCCGGGAACGATCTCGTACATCGCGCTCGACAGCGCCTCGGTCTGACCCCAGACGCCGACCACCACGGCACCGGCGATCATGCCGGCGATCGCCCCGGGCGAGGTGAGCTTGCGCCAGAACAGCGACAGGATGATCAGGGGACCGAACGCGGCGCCGAAACCCGCCCATGCGAATCCGACGAGGTCGAGAATCGTCCCATCCGGGTTGAGCGCCAACAGGACCGCCACCACGGCGACGGTCAACACCCCGAGCCGGCCATAAAGGACCAGCCTCGTCGGACTCGCCTCCTTGCCGAACGCTCGATAGATGTCTTCGACCAGCGCCGACGAGCACACGATGAGCTGAGAGGAGATCGTCGACATGATGGCCGCCAGCACCGCGGCGAGCACGATCCCGGCGACGAAGGGGTGGAACATCACCTGCGCGAGGCGGAGAAACACGGTCTCCGGATTGTCCAACGTCACGCCTTCTTTGAAGAAGTACGCCAGGCCGGCGAAGCCGGTGGTGATCGCCCCCGCGGACGTGAGGATCATCCAGCTGATGCCGATGCGACGACCGGCCCTCGCGTCGGCCGACGAGCGCATCGCCATGAACCGGACGATGATGTGCGGTTGTCCGAAGTAGCCGAGTCCCCAGGCCGCCGCCGACACGATGGCGAGGAAACTTCCGCCGAAGAACAGTGACGTGCGGTGGATTTCGTCACCGGGATTACCGGCGTTGTGGACGGCGTCGGCGGCCTGAACCAGGTCGACCATCTCGCCGGGCCCGCCGGCGGCAAGTATTGCGGCTACGGGGACCGTTACGAGGGCCGCCAACATCAGCAGCCCCTGCGCGACGTCGGTGAGCGAGGCGCCCAGGAAACCGCCGAATAGCGTGTAGCACAGGGTGACTCCGGCGACCAGCAGCATGCCCGTCAGATACGACGAGTCGAACGACGACTCGAAGAACACGCCGCCCGCGACCATGCCGGACGACACGTAGAACGTGAAGAAGACCAGGATGATCGTGCCTGCCGAGATTCGCAGGACATGCGACTTGTCACGCAGCCGGTTCTCGAAGAAGCTCGGCACGGTGATCGAGTTGTTGGCGATCTCGGTGTAGGCCCGCAGTCGCGGGGCGACGAATTTCCAATTGAGCCAGGCGCCGATCACCAGCCCGATAACAATCCACGACTCGAGCAGACCCGACGCATAGATCGCGCCGGGGACCCCGAGAAGCAGCCATCCGGACATGTCGGACGCGCCCGCCGACAGGGCGGCGACGGTCGGGGTGAGCCTGCGTCCACCGAGCATGTAGTCGTCGAGATCGCTGGTCTGGCGGAAGGCGTAGAAGCCGATCGCGAGCATCATGGCGAAGTACAGGCCGATCGCCAACATCTGGAACGCGGTGTCGGATATGGGTCGTCTCGTTCCGTCGGAGGGCCTCGAACTAACCCGCAGATCGTATGAGAAATTCGGTGGGCGCGGACGGTATCGAACCGCCGACCGCTGGTGTGTAAAACCAGAGCTCTACCACTGAGCTACGCGCCCTCGTCTGGGCAAATTACACGTTGGCGAGGTCACACACGAAATCACCTCAACCGGAGCGCAGCGCGGCCAGCGCGTCCGTCCACAGTGCCTGATCGCGCGGCTCCCCTGGCTCCTTCATCTCGGCGAACCGGACGATCCCGCCGCGGTCGACGGCGAACGTTCCGCGGTTGGCGATGCCGGCGGCCTGGTTGAACACCCCGTAGGCCATCGCGACCTCGCCGTGCGGCCAGAAGTCCGACAGCACAGGGAACGTGAAACCGCTCTGGGTGGCCCAGATCTTGTGGGTCGGCGGCGGGCCCACCGAGATCGCCAGCGTCGCGGTGTCGTCGTTCTCGTACACGGGCAGCTTGTCCCGGATCTCGTCGAGTTCACCCTGGCAGATGCCGGTGAACGCCAGCGGGAAGAACACCAGCAGTACGTTCTTGGCGCCCCGGAAATCGCTCAGCGTGACGGGCTGACCGTTCTGGTCCTTGAGCGTGAAATCGGGTGCCTCGGTGCCGACCTCGATCGTCATCGCAGCCCTCTGGTCTTCGCGCAAGCGCTCATCCGCGTCCTTCTGGTCTTCGCGCAAGCGCTCATCCGCGCCTCCCCGCTGCCTTCGACTTCGGCTGCACCAGCCGGGTGGCGATCCAGTCACCGAGGTTGGCCGATGACGTCTGCATCAGGCCGGCGGTGGGCGCCGACTCGGCGACCTCGGCCGGTTGGACGTGGCCGGGTTTGCCCGTCTTCGGGGTCACCACCCAGATGACGCCGTCGTCGGCCAACGGAGTGATGGCGTCCATCAGCGCATCCACGAGGTCCCCGTCGTCGTCACGCCACCAGAGCAGTACGACGTCGATGACCTCGTCGGCATCCTCGTCGAGCAGCTCCCCGCCGCACGCTTCCTCGATGTCGGCTCGGATGTCGTCGTCGACGTCCTCGTCCCAGCCCAGTTCCTGTACAACCTGATCTTTTTGGATGCCCAGTCTGTGGGCGTAGTTCGGGGCGTCATCCGCCGCGACCACGGTCGGTCCTCCTTCAGCCGGCTCGGGCGCACGTTGCGCTCGGCATCTCGTAGGCGATTGTCCTGCGCCCTATCGTCGCACGAAGCAGTGCACCCGCACGCGACTGGCAGCAAGGTTGGCCAAATAACCGCCTGGTCAATACGCGGCGTCGCAGAGGTTGAGCGCGGTGGTCTTGGTGTCGTTGAGCGTGGTAATCGCGGCGTTGAACTCGTCCGGCCCGTAGTTGCCGGCGATCGCGGTGGCCACGTCCCTGGCGGCGCCCACCCAGCCGTTGAGCGCATCGGTCAGCTCAGGACCCAGCGGATCGGCGATTGAGCGCGCGACCATGTCGGCGCTGTGGTTCAGGGCATCGATCGCGGGCCGTGCCTTGGCGGGGACGTCGCCCGCGCTCCGGTTGAACGCATCGACGAAGGCGTTGACCGCGGTGATCGCCTCGACGCTGGTGGAGCTCAGCGTTTCGCACGACGAGTGGATCGCCTCCTTGGTGATCGTGGCCTGACGTTCCGACTCCCTGGCGCTGGAGCTGGCCGCCGACTCCGCCAGCGAGGCCGACACCGACGCGCGGTACACCGGCGCCTCGGCTGCGTCCACCTGTGCGGAGCCCTCGGTGACGCTGCTGCAGCCCACGACGACCATGGCGGCCGCGGCCGAGATGCCGACCACGAGTGCGCCGATCCGCAGCGATTTTTGCACCAGCGCACCGATCACCACGGCTGCAGACGTTACCGGGTCGCTCCGGCGACCGCCGGTTCATTGCAGTCGGCAACCCCCACCGGTGCGTGTGGGGCAGGATGGGAGAAGGATGGAACCCGTCGCTCACGGTTCGAGCGCAGAAAACATCTGCGCGAGGAGCGGGGGCACCCGAACCGCCTACCAAGGAGCGGAAGTTGACCACCGAGTTCGCGCGCCAGGACCTGGCCCAAAACTCCACCAACGCAGCCGAACACGACCGGGTCAGGGTGATCCGCGAAGGCGTCGCGTCGTACTTGCCCGACATCGATCCCGAAGAGACCGGCGAATGGCTGGAATCGTTCGATCAGCTGCTCGAACAGTCCGGCCCCGCGCGGGCGCGCTACATGATGTTGCGTCTGCTCGAACGCGCCGGCGAACAGCGCGTGGCCATCCCGTCGCTGACGTCGACCGATTACGTCAACACCATCCCCACCGAGCTGGAGCCGTGGTTTCCCGGCGACGAGGACGTCGAACGCCGCTACCGCACCTGGATCCGGTGGAACGCCGCGATCATGGTGCACCGCGCACAACGGCCGGGAGTCGGTGTCGGCGGCCATATTTCGACCTACGCGTCGTCGGCCGCGCTTTACGAGGTCGGCTTCAACCACTTCTTCCGCGGCAAGCAGCATCCCGGCGGCGGCGACCACGTGTTCATCCAAGGTCACGCCTCACCGGGCATCTACGCCCGCGCGTACCTGGAAGGACGCCTGTCGGCCGACCAACTCGACGGCTTCCGTCAGGAGCACAGCCACCCCGGCGGCGGGCTGCCGTCGTACCCGCATCCGCGCCTGATGCCCGACTTCTGGGAGTTCCCAACGGTCTCCATGGGGCTGGGCCCGATGAACGCCATCTACCAGGCCCGGTTCAACCATTACCTGCAGGACCGGGAGATCAGGGACACCTCCGATCAGCACGTGTGGGCGTTCCTCGGCGACGGGGAGATGGACGAACCCGAGAGCCGGGGCTTGGCGCACGTCGCCGCGCTGGAAGGGCTGGACAACCTCACCTTCGTGGTCAACTGCAACCTGCAGCGCCTCGACGGGCCGGTACGCGGAAACGGCAAGATCATTCAGGAGCTCGAATCGTTCTTCCGCGGGGCCGGCTGGAACGTCATCAAGGTGGTGTGGGGCCGCGAATGGGATGCGCTGCTGCACGCCGACCGCGACGGCGCGCTGGTCAACCTGATGAACAGCACGCCCGACGGCGACTACCAGACCTATAAGGCCAACGACGGCGCCTACGTGCGCGACCACTTCTTCGGCCGCGATCCCCGCACCAAGGCGCTCGTCGAGAAGATGTCGGACTCCGAGATCTGGAACCTCAAACGCGGCGGCCACGACTACCGCAAGGTCTACGCCGCCTACCGCGCCGCCATGGAGCACAAGGGCCAGCCGACGGTCATCCTGGCCAAGACCATCAAGGGTTACTCGTTGGGCGCGCACTTCCAGGGCCGCAACGCCACCCATCAGATGAAAAAGCTTGCGCTCGAAGACCTCAAGTACTTCCGCGATGCCCAGCGCATCCCGATCAGTGACGAGCAACTCGAGGAGAACCCGTACCTTCCGCCGTACTACCACCCCGGCCCGGAAGCACCCGAGATCCGCTACATGCTCGACCGCAGGCGGGCGCTCGGCGGGTTCCTGCCCGAGCGTCGCACCAAGACCAAGTCGCTGACGCTGCCGGGTCGCGACACTTACAAGGCGCTCAAGAAGGGGTCCGGTAAGCAGGAGGTGGCCACGACGATGGCCACCGTCCGGACGTTCAAGGAACTGTTGCGCGACAAGGAGATCGGTTGGCGCATCGTGCCGATCATCCCCGACGAGGCGCGCACGTTCGGGATGGACTCGTGGTTCCCCAACCTCAAGATTTACAACCGCAACGGTCAGCTGTACACCTCGGTCGACGCCGAATTGATGTTGGCCTACAAGGAATCCGAGGTCGGCCAGATCCTGCACGAGGGAATCAACGAGGCTGGGTCCTCTGCCAGTTTCATCGCGGCAGGCACGTGCTACTCGACGCACAACGAGCCGATGATCCCGATCTACATCTTCTATTCGATGTTCGGATTCCAGCGTACCGGCGACAATCTGTGGGCGGCCGCCGACCAGATGACGCGCGGCTTCCTTCTCGGCGCCACGGCGGGGCGCACCACGCTGGTGGGTGAGGGCCTTCAGCACGCCGACGGGCATTCGCTGCTGCTGGCCGCGTCCAACCCCGCGGTCGTCGCCTACGATCCGGCGTTCGCCTACGAGATCGCCTACATCGTCGAGAGCGGTCTGAGCCGGATGTACGGCGAGGACCCCGAGAACGTCTACTTCTATATGACGATCTACAACGAGCCCTACGTCCAGCCGCCGGAGCCGGAGGGCCTCGACGTCGAGGGCCTGCTGCGCGGCATCTACCGCTACCAGCCCACACCCGAGAAGCGGTCCAATGCGGCTCAGATCCTGGTGTCGGGCGTGGCCATGCCGTCGGCTCTCAAGGCCGCCGAGCTGCTCGCCGACGAATGGGATGTCGCCGCCGACGTGTGGTCGGTGACCAGCTGGGGCGAGCTCAACCGCGACGGCGTCGAGATCGAGAAACGACGGCTGCGCCATCCGGACCAGCCGGCGGGCACCCCGTACATCACCAAGGTGCTCGCCGACGCCCAAGGCCCGGTCATCGCGGTGTCGGACTGGATGCGCGGTGTCCCCGAGCAGATCCGGGCGTGGGTTCCCGGCACCTACATCACGCTGGGGACCGATGGGTTCGGCTTCTCCGACACCCGCCCCGCCGCGCGTCGGTACTACAACACCGATGGCGAGTCGATCGCGGTCGCCGTGCTCGAAGGACTGGCCCGCGACGGCAACATCGACAAGTCCGTCGCGGTCGAGGCGGCCAAGAAGTACGAGATCGACGACGTGCTGGCCGCCCCCGAGCAGACGTCGGACCCGGGAGTGGCGTAGCCACGACATTGAGCCTGAAGTGGCGTAGCCACGATTGGACGGAAGCGTGGCGCAGCCACCTCCGCCGCTTAGAGGTTTCCTCCATAGCGGTGGCGTAGCCTTTGGAGGTGCCTGACAACCGGTTCGTGCCACCGAAGTCGACGGTGGAGGTCCTCGAGGCCGTTCCCGACTCGGTGCTGCGCCGGTTGCAGCAGTATTCGGGTCGACTGGCCACCGAAGCGGTGCGCGCGATGGAGGAACGCCTGCCGTTCTTCGCCGAACTCGAGGCCTCGCAGCGGGCCAGTGTCCAGCTGGTCGTGCAGACCGCGGTGGTCAACTTTGTCGAGTGGATGCGCGACCCGCAGAGCAACGTCAGCTACACGGCACAGGCCTTCGAGGTGGTGCCACAGGACCTGCGGCGGCGCATCGCGCTGCGGCAGTCGGTGGAGATGGTGCGCGTCACCATGGAGTTCTTCGAAGAAGTGGTGCCGCTGCTGGCCCGCTCCGAGGAGCAGCTGACCGCGCTGACCGCGGGCATCCTGCGTTACAGCCGCGACCTGGCGTTCGCCGCGGCCAGTGCCTACGCCGATCAGGCCGAGGCGCGCGGCGCATGGGACACCAGAATGGAGGCCAACGTCGTCGACGCGGTGGTACGCGGCGACGTCGGTCCCGAACTGCAGTCCCAAGCGGCCACGCTGAACTGGGACGCCACCGCACCCGCCACCGTCATCGTCGGGCTGCCTCAGCCCGACCGCATCGATCTGGCCAGCGACGACGTCCACGACGTGGTGCGGCGCAACGGCCGCGCCGCGCTGTCGGACGTGCACGGCACATGGCTGGTCGCGATCGTGTCGGGTGCGCTCTCCCCGACCGACAAGTTCCTGGCCGACATGATGACGGTGTTCGCCGAGGGTCCGGTCGTGGTCGGACCCACCGCCACCACGCTGGCGAGCGCGCACCGCAGCGCGACCGAGGCCATCGCGGGCATGAACGCCGTCGTGGGCTGGTCGGGCGCGCCGCGGCCGGTGTCGGCGCGCGAACTGCTCCCGGAACGCGCACTGCTGGGCGATGTGTCGGCGATCGCGGCGTTGGAAACCGAGGTGATGAGGCCGCTGGCCGACGCGGGTCCGGCGTTGACGGAGACCCTCGATGCCTATCTCGACTCCGGTGGGGCCATCGAGGCCTGCGCGCGCAAATTGTTCGTTCATCCAAATACCGTCCGGTACCGGCTGAGACGAATCGCCGACTTCACCGGGCGGGATCCCACGCTTCCGCGCGACGCCTATGTGCTGCGGGTGGCGATCACCGTCGGCCGATTGGGCCGCCAGCCATACCAGACGAGCACAGCAAACATGATCAATCCGGCGCGTTCAGCGCTGCGACCAGCACCGCTCAACCCTCAGCTGGACAAGCCGTAGATCGCGGCCAGATTTCGGTAGCGTCGCATCACAGGCGATTTTGTAGAGTCTCCACAAAAACATAAGACGAGGTTCATAATCTCTTACACCGCGCAAACCCGTCTTCACAGTGTTCTCTTAAGGAGTGCTTGCACTTCTCGCGCCCGGACAGGGCTCCCAGACAGCCGGCATGCTCGCCGCATGGCTGGAGCTGCCCGGTGCCGCCGAGCGGCTCGCCGGATGGTCCGAGATCAGCGGGCTGGACTTGGCCCGCTTGGGCACCACCGCCTCCGCAGAGGAGATCACCGACACCGCGGTGACCCAGCCGCTCGTCGTCGCGGCGACGCTGCTGGCCCATGAGGAACTAACCCGTCGCGGTTCAATCGCCGGCAAGAAGACCGTGGTGGCCGGCCACTCCGTCGGCGAGATCGCCGCTTACGCAATCGCCGGCGTCATCTCCGCCGACGACGCAGTCAAGCTAGCGGCCACCCGGGGTGCCGAGATGGCCAAGGCGTGCGCGGTCGAGCCCACGGGCATGGCGGCCGTGCTCGGCGGCGAGGAAGCCGATGTGCTGGCCCGCCTCGAAGCGCTCGACCTGGTCCCGGCCAACCGCAACGCAGCCGGACAGATCGTCGCCGCCGGTGCGATCGCCGCGCTGGACAAGCTGGTCGAGGATCCGCCGGAGAAGGCGCGGGTGCGCAAGCTGGCGACCGCCGGTGCGTTCCACACCCACTACATGGCCTCGGCCCTCGACGGTTATGCCGCCGCGGCGGACGGTGTAACGAGCACAGAGCCGAACACGACGCTACTGTCGAACGCGGATGGCCAGCCGGTGGATTCGGCTGCCGACGCCATGAGCAAGCTGGTGGCGCAGATGACGCGCCCGGTCCGTTGGGATCTGTGCACCGAGACGATGCGCCGGCTCGATGTGACCGCGATCGTCGAGTTCCCGCCGGCCGGGGCTCTCGCGGGTATCGCGAAAAGAGAACTTCGGGGGGTGCCGACGCATGCCGTCAAGTCCCCCGCTGACCTGGACGGGCTCGCCGAACTCTCATAGGCAAGCCTGCGCCAGACACAACCACATAACGATCGTCATTCCCAACAAGTAACACCACTAAATAGAAGGAGCCACCGTGCCCGCCAGTCAGGACGAAATCATCACCGGTCTCGCCGAGATCATCGAAGAGGTCACCGGCATCGAGCCTTCCGAGGTCACCCCTGAGAAGAGCTTTGTCGACGACCTGGACATCGACTCGCTGTCGATGGTCGAGATCGCCGTGCAGACCGAGGACAAGTACGGCGTGAAGATCCCCGACGAGGATCTCGCCGGTCTTCGCACCGTCGGTGACGTCGTCACCTACATCCAGAAGCTCGAGGAAGAGAACCCCGAAGCGGCCGCGGCCATCCGCGCGCAGATCGAAGCCGATCGGGCATGAGTAGACCTTCCACTGCTAACGGCGGTTTCCCCAACGTCGTCGTGACCGCCGTCACGGCGACCACGTCGGTCGCGGCGGACATCGAGAGCACGTGGAAGGGGCTGCTGGCCGGAGAAAGCGGCATCCGCGTCCTCGAGGATGAGTTCGTCACCAAATGGGACCTGCCGGTCCGCATCGGTGGTCACCTCGTTGACGCGATCGACGACCACATGACGCGACTGGACATGCGACGGATGTCGTATGTCCAGCGCATGGCCAAGTTCCTCTCTGGCCAGCTCTGGGAGACCGCGGGTACGCCCGAGGTCGATCCGGATCGCTTCGCCGTGGTCGTCGGCACCGGCCTGGGTGGCGGCGAGAAGATCGTCG
Organism: Mycobacterium neumannii; assembly: GCF_002245615.1. Classification (NCBI taxonomy): domain Bacteria; kingdom Bacillati; phylum Actinomycetota; class Actinomycetes; order Mycobacteriales; family Mycobacteriaceae; genus Mycobacterium; species Mycobacterium neumannii. Next base: position 29,993 of record NZ_NKCO01000012.1, read on the forward strand.
AGACCTACGACGCGATGAACGAGGGCGGCCCCCGCAAGGTGTCGCCGCTCGCGGTGCAGATGATCATGCCGAACGGTGCGGCCGCGGTGATCGGTCTGCAGTTGGGCGCGAGGGCCGGGGTCATCACCCCGGTCTCGGCTTGCTCATCAGGTTCGGAGGCCATCGCCCACGGCTGGCGTCAGATTGTCATGGGTGACGCCGACATCGCCGTCGTCGGCGGCGTCGAGGGCGGAATCGAAGCGCTGCCGATCGCGGCGTTCTCGATGATGCGCGCGATGTCGACCAACAACGAGGATCCCGAGGGCGCCTCGCGCCCGTTCGACAAGAACCGCGACGGGTTCGTCTTCGGCGAGGCCGGTGCGCTCATGGTCATCGAGACCGAGGAGCACGCCAAGGCTCGTGGTGCCAAGCCGCTGGCCCGCCTGATGGGTGCGGGCATCACGTCCGATGCCTTCCACATGGTGGCGCCCGCGTCCGACGGGCTTCGCGCCGGTCAGGCGATGAAGCGTGCGATGGAGACCGCGGGCCTGGATCCCCAGGACATCCAGCACGTCAACGCCCACGCCACGGCCACGTCCATCGGTGACGTCGCCGAGGCCAACGCGATCCGGTCGGCTGGGGTGGAGCACGCCGCGGTCTACGCGCCGAAGTCGGCGCTCGGCCACTCCATCGGAGCGGTCGGCGCGCTGGAGTCAGCTCTGACCGTGCTCTCGCTGCGTGACGGCGTCATCCCGCCGACACTCAACTACGAGACGCCCGATCCTGAGATCGATCTCGATGTGGTTGCGGGCGAGCCTCGTTATGGCGACTACCAGTACGCCATCAACAACTCGTTCGGCTTCGGTGGACACAATGTCGCCCTGGCCTTCGGACGCTACTGAGCGGAAGGAATCTTCGGGCAGGAATGGCAGGGTCAGCCGCACTTTCCACGGGGGACGGTTTCCCCAACGTCGTCGTCACGGGTATCGCCATGACGACGGCCCTGGCCACCAGCGCGGACGACACCTGGAAGAAGCTGCTGGACGGCCAGAGCGGAATCCGCAGGCTCGAGGACCCATTCGTCGAGGAGTATGACCTGCCGGTTCGCATCGGCGGGCATCTCCTCGAGGACTTCGACCACGAGTTGACCCGGGTGGAACTGCGCCGGCTGTCGTATCTGCAGAAGATGTCGACGGTTCTGAGCCGGCGGGTCTGGGAAGACGCGGGCACCCCCGAGGTCGACCCCAAACGGCTGATGGTGTCGGTCGGCACCGGCATGGGCTCCACCGAGGAGTTGGTGTTCAGCTACGACAACATGCGCGCCAAGGGCCTCAAGGCGGTTTCCCCGCTGGCGGTGCAGATGTACATGCCCAATGCAGCTGCCGCCGCGGTGGGGTTGGAGCGAAAGGCCCGCGCCGGGGTGGTCACTCCGGTGTCGGCCTGCGCATCGGGTTCTGAAGGCATCGCGCACGCCTGGCGCAACATCGTGCTCGGCGATGCGGACATCGCGATCTGCGGCGGGGTGGAGACCAAGATCGAGGCGGTGCCGATCGCCGGCTTCGCTCAGATGCGAATCGTCTTGTCCACCACCAACGATGACCCTGCCGGCGCATGCCGCCCGTTCGACAAGGACCGTAACGGGTTCGTGTTCGGCGAAGGGGGTGCGCTGATGGTCATCGAGACCGAAGAGCACGCCAAGGCCCGCGGCGCCAACATCCTGGCTCGGATCATGGGAGCCAGCATCACCTCGGACGGCTACCACATCGTGGCGCCGGACCCGAACGGCGAACAGGCCGGTCACGCGATGACGCGCGCCATCCAGCTCGCCGGGCTGCAGCCCACTGACATCGACCACGTCAACGCGCATGCCACCGGCACCAGCGTCGGCGATGTGGCCGAGGGCAAGGCGATCAACAACGCGATGGGCGGCCACAAGCCTGCGGTGTACGCACCCAAGGCGGCGCTCGGCCACTCGGTCGGCGCGGTCGGTGCCGTGGAGTCCATCCTGACCGTTATGGCGTTGCGCGAAGGCATCATTCCGCCGACGCTGAACCTGCGAAATCTCGACCCGGAGATCGATCTGGACGTGGTAGCCGGTGAACCGCGGTCAGGCAATTACCAGTACGCGATCAACAACTCGTTCGGATTCGGTGGGCACAACGTCGCGCTCGCTTTCGGGAAGTACTGACACTCCCCGGGATCCAGCGCAACAGGAGGTATTGAATGACGACCATGGCGCCCGAGACAGTCGGCGAATCGCTCGACCCTCGTGACCCGCTGCTGCGTCTGAGCACCTTCTTCGACGACGGCAGTGTCGAACTGCTCCACGAGCGCGACCGTTCGGGCGTTCTCGCCGCGGCCGGAACCGTCAACGGGCTGCGCACCATCGCGTTCTGCACCGACGGCACCGTCATGGGCGGGGCCATGGGCGTCGAGGGCTGTGCCCATATCGTCGACGCCTACGACCAGGCCATCGAGGAGCAGAGCCCGATCGTGGGCATCTGGCACTCCGGCGGCGCCCGCCTCGCCGAGGGCGTCAAGGCGCTGCACGCGGTCGGCCTGGTGTTCGAGGCGATGATCCGGGCGTCCGGCTACGTCCCGCAGATCTCGGTCGTCGTCGGCTTCGCTGCCGGCGGTGCGGCCTACGGACCCGCCCTCACCGACGTGATCGTGATGGCGCCGGAGAGCCGGGTGTTCGTCACCGGACCCGACGTGGTGCGCAGCGTCACCGGCGAGGACGTCGACATGGCGAGCCTCGGCGGCCCGGACACCCACCACAAGAAGTCCGGCGTGTGCCACATCGTCGCCGACGACGAGCTCGACGCCTACGAGCGCGGCCGCCGGCTGGTCGGATTGTTCTGCCAGCAGGGCCATTTCGACCGGGCCAAGGCCGAAGCGGGCGACACCGACCTGCACGCGCTGCTGCCGGAGTCGGCGCGACGCGCCTACGACGTGCACCCGCTCGTCGAGGCATTGTTGGACGAGGGCGTGCCGTTCGAGGAGTTCCAGGCCAAGTGGGCCCCGTCGATCGTCATCGGTCTCGGTCGGTTGTCCGGCCGCTCCGTCGGCGTCATCGCCAACAACCCGCTGCGTCTCGGCGGCTGCCTGAATTCCGAAAGTGCCGAGAAGGCAGCGCGATTCGTGCGCCTGTGCGACGCGTTCGGGATTCCGATCATCAACGTCGTCGACGTTCCCGGTTACCTGCCCGGCGTGGATCAGGAGTGGGGCGGCGTCGTGCGGCGCGGAGCCAAGCTGCTGCACGCGTTCGGCGAGTGCTCGGTTCCGCGGGTCACGCTGGTGACGCGCAAGATCTACGGCGGCGCCTACATCGCGATGAACTCGCGCTCGCTGGGTGCGACGAAGGTCTACGCATGGCCGGATGCCGAGGTCGCCGTCATGGGCGCCAAGGCCGCGGTCGGCATCCTGCACAAGAAGAAGCTGGCCGCCGTGGAAGATCTCGCCGAGCGTGAGGCCCTGCACGAGCAGTTGGCCGTCGAGCACGAGAAGATCGCGGGCGGAGTCGATTCCGCGATCGACATCGGCGTCGTGGACGAGAAGATCGACCCGGCGCACACCCGCAGCAAGTTGACCCAGGCGCTGGCCGAGGCGCCGGCACGCCGCGGCCGGCACAAGAACATCCCGCTGTAACCTCCAGCGGCGCCGCAACCTTCAGCGTCGAAACCGACGTTTGGGCGGGAATGCGCGCGCGGAATCGGCCATTTCGTCGGCCTCGGCGAAAGAGGCGCGAGGCTACCGTTCGCGCGCTGACACCAAGAACTCGTCGCCTACCGCCAGCACCCGTTCGCGGTCGGCCTCGACCAGGCCGATGCGGGTGCGGCGGTCGACAATGTCGTCGACGGTCAGCGCGCCCTCATGGGTCACCGCGTACTCGAATTCCGCACGGATGACGTCGATCCCCTCGGCGACCGCTTCCGTAGGCCGCTCGCACGCGGCGGCGGCGATGACATTCGGCGCCTCGGCGCCGAACCGGGCCACCAGTGAACCCGGCATCTCCGTCGGGTGGCGCAGCGTGGCAACCGGATTCGACGGCGCCCCGACAAGCGGCAGGTTACGGGTGCGGCAGTCGGTCGCGGTCAGCCCGCGCCACTCGATCGCCCGGTCCAGCACATCCTCGGCCATGAAGCGGTACTCGGTCAGCTTGCCGCCGATGACGCTGATGACGCCCGAGGGTGATTCGACGACCGCGTGTTCGCGTGAGACGTCGGCGGTGCGGCCCGCGCCGGTGTCGATCAGCGGACGCAGACCCGCGTAGGCGCCAATCACGTCGGACGGGCTCAACGCGACATCCAGGGCGGTGTTCACCGTGTCGAGCAGGAACGAGACCTCCTCGGGCGCGGGTTCGGGCACGTCGGGGACCGGGCCTGGGGCGTCCTCGTCGGTGAGCCCGAGGTACACCCGGCCCAACTGCTCGGGCATCGCGAACACGAAGCGGTTGATCTCGCCGGGTATCGGAATAGTCAGCGCTGCAACCGGATTGCCGAATACCGCAGCGTCGAACACCAGATGCGTTCCGCGGCTGGGCCGCAGCTTGATCGAGGAATCCACCTCGCCCGCCCACACCCCGGAGGCGTTGATCACCGCCCGCGCGGCGACGTCGAATGACTCGCCGGTGAGCTGATCGGTCAGCCGCACCGAGGTGCCGGTCGCGTGCGACGCCGCCACCCGCGTCAACACCCGGGCACCGTGCTGGGCCGCCGTTCGCGCCACCGCGGTGACCAGGCGGGCGTCGTCGATCAACTGCCCGTCATACGCCAGGAACGCGCCGTCGAGACCGTCGCGGCGCACGGTCGGCGCCAGCTCAACGGCCCGGCGCGCGTCGACCCGCCGGGAGCGGGGCAGCACAGAGGCCGGCGTGCCCGCCAGCTTGCGGAGGCCATCGCCCGCGGCGAAGCCGAAACGCACCAGCGCCCGCGACGCGGTGTTCATGGACGGAAGCAGCGGAACCAGCTGCGGCATCGCCGAGACCAAGTGAGGTGCGTTGCGCGTCATCAGGATTCCGCGTTCGACCGCGCTGCGACGGGCGATGCCGACGTTGCCTGTCGCCAGATATCGCAGCCCGCCGTGAACCAGCTTGGAGCTCCACCGGCTGGTGCCGAACGCCAGGTCGTGCTTCTCCACCAGCACGACGCTCAGACCGCGGGTCGCCGCGTCCAGCGCGATGCCCGTTCCGGTGATGCCGCCGCCGATGACGATGACGTCGACGCGCTCGCCGTCGGCCAGCGCCGCCAGTTCGGCGCTGCGGCGCGCGGAATTCAGAGCCGTCGAGCCGGTCACGGTGCCAGATACCCGTCGAGGGCGTGCGCCAACTCGGCGTCGAGCGCATCGGTGTCCAACAGCTTCTCGACCATCTGCGCGGACTGGATCGCCGACTGGGTGATCAGCAGGCACATCGCGGCCAGCTGGCGCGCATCACCGGCACGTACGCTGCCGTCGTCCTGGGCGAGCTTGATGGCGTGGGTCAACGCGTCGATGAGGATCATCTGGCTGGTCCCGAGCCGGTTGGCGATGTAGACCATCGCGAATTCCGGTGCATCCCGCAGCACCGACATGATGATCTCGTCGTTCCGCAGATGCCGGGCCACGTCGACGACCCGCTGCACCAGCGCTCTGCGGTCGGAACCGCTGTCGGGCACTTTGTCCAGCACACCTGCGATGCGCTCGGTCATCAGCGCCGCGAGGACCCCGTTCGTATCGGACCACCTGCGATAGATGGTCGGGCGGCTCATGCGCGCACGCCGGGCGATGTCGGTCAGCGTGACCCGCTTGACCCCCACCGCGAGCACGCAGGCCGCCGCGGCATCGATGATGCGCGCCTCGACCGTCGACTCATCGTTACGGATTGACGACATATGTAATACTGTAACGCATGACGCGTCCGGATGCTCACTCGACCGCTCTCCTGCCCCCGATGAAGTGGAACGCCTGGGGTGACCCCGCCGAGGCGAAACCGTTGTCAGACGGCATCCGGACGCTGCTCGAACAGGCGCTCGGCGTAGAGACGTCGACCACCCAAGAACTCGAACCCGAACAGGTGCGACTGCGCCCGTCGGCGCTGACCGACGAGGACCGCGACGCACTCACCGGCATCGTCGGACGGGACTACTGCCGCGTCGACGATCAGGGCCGTCTGCTCCGTGCCGGCGGCAAGTCGACGCTGGACCTGCTGCGTCGCCGCGATCCCGGTGAGCAGGACGCGCCGGACTCGGTGGTGCTGCCGGGCACCGAAGAGGAGATTGCCGCGATCCTGCACCTGTGCGGAGAGCGTCGCATCGCCGTCGTCCCATTCGGCGGCGGCACCAGCGTCGTCGGCGGCCTGGATCCGATCCGCGGCGACTTCCGCGCGGCGATCTCCCTGGACCTGCGCCGATTCGACGAACTGCACTTCCTCGACGAGGTGTCCGGAGAAGCCGAACTCGGCGCAGGAGTGACCGGACCGGACGCCGAACGCCTGCTGGGCGCGCGCGGCTTCTCGCTCGGTCACTTCCCGCAGAGTTTCCAGTTCGCGACCATCGGCGGGTTCGCCGCGACGCGGTCGTCGGGCCAGGACTCGGCGGGCTACGGCCGGTTCAACGACATGGTGCGCGGTCTGCGCGCGGTTACACCGGTCGGCGTGTTGGACCTCGGCCGCGCACCGGAGTCGGCGGCCGGACCTGACCTGCGACAACTGCTGATCGGATCGGAGGGCGTGCTCGGGGTCATCACCCGCGTGCGGGTACGGGTGCATCCGGTCCCGACAGCCACCCGCTACGAGGCGTGGTCGTTCCCCGACTTCGCCACGGGTGCCGACGCGCTGCGCACCGTCGTGCAGACCGGGACAGGACCGACGGTGATCCGGCTGTCCGACGAGGCCGAGACCGGAGTGAACCTGGCGACCACCGACAGCATCGGCGAAAAGCAGATCACCGGAGGCTGCCTGGCGATCACGATGTTCGAGGGCACCGAAGCCCATGTCGCCAGCAGACATTCTGAGACGCGCGCGGTGCTCGAGGCCGCGGGCGGCACCTCGCTGGGTGAAGAACCCGCACGCGCATGGGAGCACGGCCGGTTCAACGCGCCGTATCTGCGTGACTCGCTGCTCTCAGCAGGCGCGCTGTGCGAGACGCTCGAAACGGCGACGAACTGGTCGAACGTGCCTGCGCTCAAGGCCGCCGTCACCGAGGCGCTGACGAACGCGCTGACCGAAACCGGCACGCCATCGCTGGTGCTGTGCCACATTTCGCATGTGTATCCCACCGGCGCGTCGCTGTACTTCACGGTCGTCGCCGGCCAACGCGGCAACCCGATCGAGCAGTGGCGCAAGGCGAAAGCCGCGGCGTCGGAGGCAATGATGCGCACCGGGGCCACCATCACCCACCACCACGCCGTCGGCGCCGACCACCGGCCGTGGATGCGGGACGAGGTCGGCGATCTCGGCGTCGCGATCCTGCGCGCGGTCAAGGACACGCTCGACCCGGTAGGAATCCTCAACCCGGGCAAGTTGATCCCATGACGATCGACGGTCGCGTCACGATGCTGACGAACCCCGCGTCGGGGCACGGCAGCGCACCACACGCGGCCGAACGCGCTGTCGCGCAATTCCATCGGCGCGGCATGGACGTCGTCGCGATCGCGGGCACCAGCGCCGAGCATGCACGCAAACTCGTCGAGGGCGCGCTTGAACGCGGGATGGACGCGCTCGTCGTCGTCGGTGGCGACGGCATCATTTCCCTTGCGCTGCAAGTTCTTGCGCAGACCGACATCCCGTTGGGCATCATCCCGGCGGGCACCGGCAACGACCACGCACGCGAATTCGACATTCCCACCCGCGATCCCGAAGCCGCCGCCGACGTCGTTGTCGACGGCCTGACCGGCGGGGTCGCCAGGTCCATCGACCTCGGACGGATCCGCGGGGCCGACGGCACCGACAAGTGGTTCGGCACCGTGATGGCCGCGGGTTTCGACTCGCTGGTGACCGACCGGACCAACCGGATGCGCTGGCCCCACGGCCGTATGCGATACAACCTCGCGATGATCGCCGAACTGTCGAAGCTGCGACTGCTGCCGTTTCGGATGTCGTTCGACGGCGAGGAGGTGACAACGGAGTTGACGCTCGCCGCATTCGGTAACACCCGCAGTTACGGCGGCGGCATGCGGATCTGCCCCGGCGCCGACCCGACCGACGGCCTGCTCGACGTCACGATGGTGGCCTCGGCGTCGCGCAGCCGGCTGATCCGGTTGTTCCCCACCGTGTTCAAGGGCACCCACGTCGACCTCGACGAGGTCAGCACCGCACGGGCCAAGACGATCACTGTGGACTCCCCCGGCATCAACGCCTACGCCGACGGCGAGTACATGTGCCCGTTACCGGTCGAGGTGTCGGCGGTGCCCAGCGCGCTCAAGATCCTGACGCCGCGCCGAAAGTGAAAACTACGACGGAAAACCGGCGAAAAGCGTCGCCGGATGCACAATCGGCGTCGTCGGCTACCCGACTCCCTGCCTGATGTCGTCGGCTACCCGACTCCCTGCCTGATGTCGTCGGCTACCCGACTCCCTGCCTGATGTCGTCGGCTACCCGACTCCCTGCCTGATGTCGTCGGCTACCCGACTCCCTGCCTGATGTCGTCGGCTACCCGACTCCGCGGCTGAGCCAACTGACCTCCGCGCCCGCACCACCGTCGCGGTACGGCTCCAGGGCCTCGTCCCATGCCGTGCCCAGCACGGAGTCCAGTTCGGCGGCCAGCGTGTCGGCGCCGGCGGCCATCATCGCCCGCAGCCGCATCTCGCCGACGATCACATCGCCGTTGGCGCTCATCGACCCGCTCCACAGTCCGAGCTGCGGCGTGTGGCACCAGCGATGGCCGTCGACCCCGGGGCTGGGGTCCTCGGTCACCTCGAAGCGCAGCACCGACCACGAGCGCAGCGCACTGGCCAACGCGCCACCCGTCCCGACCGGGCCGACCCAGTTGGTGACGGCACGCAACTGTCCCGGCATAGCCGGTTGCGGGGTCCACTTGAGGTTCGCCCTCGACTGAAGGGTCGACGACAACGCCCACTCGACATGCGGGCACACCGCAGCGGGTGACGCGTGGATGTAGACCACGCCCGTCGTCGCTTCGGCGAACTGGTTCGACGCACGCATTTGCCACTCCTTCGGCTCCACGAGGGACGTCTTCCCCAAGCGGCCTCTGAAACCGAAAAATTACAGCTGTGTCGTGCGTGTCTATTGTGCCTTGTGAGGCGCCTGTTGCGCTAGTCTGCGGCAAATTCTCTCAGGACTTCGTCAGACAAGGCCCGCCACAGCTTGTACGCCCACTCGCCGAAATTGCGGTCGGTGAGCACGACGAGCGCCAGATCGGCGTCCGGATCGACCCACAAAAACGTCCCTGACTGGCCAAAATGCCCGAACGTGCGCTCGGAGTTCGCCTCGCCCGTCCAATGCGGCGACTTGCCGCCGCGGATCTCGAAGCCCAGCCCCCAGTCGTTGGGCCGCTGCACACCGAACCCCGGCAGCACCCCATCCAGGCCAGGAAACTGCACCGAGATCGCCTCGCCATGCAGTGGCGCGGAGACCGTCGCCGGCCGCAGCAAGTCCGCGGCGAAGGCCGCCAGATCGGCGACCGTCGACGTCGCGCCGTACCCCGCGGCTGCCGCACCGCCGTCGAGCACGCTGTCGGTCATGCCCAGCGGTTCGAACACCGCCTCGGTCAGATACCGGTCGAACGCGATGCCCGTCGCCTTCTCGAGCGTCTCGGCGAGCACCCCGAACCCGTAGTTCGAGTAGACGCGCCGCGTCCCCGGCTCGGCCATCGTCTCCGACGAGCGCATCGAGTGACCCGACGCGTGCGCCAACAGGTGACGCACGGTCGCCCCAGGCGGGCCCGCCTCGGTGTCGAGTTCGACGGCGCCCTCCTCGACACCGACCTGCACCGCTCGTGCGGCCAGCGACTTGGTCACCGACGCCAACTCGAATCGCTGCCGCTGCTCGCCGTGCTCGGCCACCACCCCGGAAGGTCCGACCACGGCGGCCGCGGCGTTGGGCACCGGCCAGTCGTCCATAAGATCCAGCGCGCTCATCGCGCCGAGCCTACTTGCGCGCGACGTAGTAGTTGTTGATCGGATCGGTCTCGATCTCGCGCACCTGGACATCGCTGAAGCCCGCGTCGGCGAGCATCGACGCGGCGAGTTGATGGCCCCAGCAGGTACCCAACCCCGCGCCGTCGAGGCCGAGCGACACCGTCATGCAGTGCATCGTTGAGACCGTGTAGAGATACGTGGACAGCGGAACGCCGACGTTGTCCTCCAGCCGGCTCGAGGCCTTGACGTCGACCATGAGCAGGCAGCCGCCCGGGCGCAGTGCACGATAGATGTTCGCCAGCACGGCCGCCGGTGCGGCTTGGTCATGAATGGCATCGAAAACCGTTATCACATCGTAACTTTCGGACATATCGAGCGCCGCGACGTCTGCTGCGACGAAGTTGGCGTTGGCCAGGCCCAGCCGGGCGGCCTCGGCGCGCCCCACGCCGAGACCCTCGTCGCTGAAGTCGATTCCGGTGAACCGGCTGGCCGGGAACGCCTGGGCCATCACGTTGATCGCGTGCCCGCTGCCGCAACCGATGTCGGCGACATCGGCCCCGTCGCGCAACAGCTGCGGCAATCCCTCTGCCAACGGCAGGATGACGTCGACGAGCGCGGCGTCGAACACCTCTCCGCTCTGCTCGGCCATCACCGTGTGGAACCGCGGGTACTCGCTGTAGGACAACCCTCCGCCGGAGCGGAAGCAGCCGATGATCTTCTGCTCGACCTCGCCGAGCAGCGAGATGAACTGCGCCAACCGCGCGACGTTGTCCGGGCCGGCGGCCCGGGTGAGCACTGCGCCCCGGTGCTGCGGCAGCCAGTAGGCGCCCGTCGCGGGGTCATAGTCGACCACCCCCGCCGTGACCACACCGCCCAGCCACTCCCGCACATAGCGTTCGTTGAGTCCCGCGGCCGCGGCCAGCTGAGCGCTGGTGGCCGGGGCCGAACCGGCCATGGTGTCCCACAACCCGGTCTGGTGGCCGATCGACAACAGCAGGACGAGGCTGGCGTTGTCGATCGCGGACACCATCCGCGCGGCGAAATCCTCGGTCGTGTCCGCGGCTGGGCTGTGGTCGATATCGGTCATAGCGGTTTCCCTCCGGCGTGTTGAACTGATGTCCATTGCACAACGGAGTCCCGCGCCGGGCGGTTCAACGGCTAAATCAATTCGATCGATCTCTTGGCCAACCCCATCCAGTAGCCGTCGATCACCTGCCGTGCCGGCTGCGAGGGATCGCCGGCGGCGCCGAGCGCGACGAACAGCGGCGCCCAGTGCTCGATGGTGGGATGCGCGTACGGCATGCCCGGCGCCCGGTGCCGGAAGTCGATCAAGGCGTCGACGTCGCCTGCGGCGAACCTCTCGACCGCCCACATGTCGAACTCCACCGACCAGTCCGGCGGCGTCGCGTTCGGCGTCCAATCGTCGAGGAATGGCAGCCCGTGGGTGGTGAACCCGGAACCGATAATCAGCACACCCTCGTCGCGCAGCGGGCGCAACCGCTCGCCGAGACGCAGCAGCGCGCGGGGGTCCAGGGTCGGCATCGAGATCTGCAGCACCGGGATGTCGGCGTCGGGGTACATCACCGTCAGCGGGACGTAGGCGCCGTGGTCGAGCCGGCGGTCGGGGTGATGGCGCACCGGGCCGTCGCCTGTTAGCAGAGACTCGACCCGCGCGGCGAGGTCGACGGCGCCGGGGGCGTCGTAGGTCGTCCGGTAGTAGCGCTGTGGAAAGCCCCAGAAATCGTAGGTCAGTGGCGTCTCGGTCGACGTGGAGCCGATCGTCAAGGGTGCGGATTCCCAGTGCGCCGACACGACGAGGATGGCCGCCGGACGCGGCAATTCACCCGCCCACGCCGCCAGCTGACGCACCCACAGCTCGTCATCGACGAGCGGGGGCGCACCGTGGGAGAGGAACAGCGCGGGAAGCGAATCAGCCATATGCCCAGTGTTGCCCGCAGCCGATAGGTTGTACTCATGAGTCAAACGGTGCGCGGAGTGATCTCACGAAAGAAGGACGAACCAGTCGAGGTCGTGGACATCGTGATTCCCGACCCGGGTCCGGGTGAGGTGGTGGTCGACGTCACCGCGTGCGGGGTCTGCCACACCGACCTGACGTATCGGGAGGGCGGCATCAACGACGAATTCCCGTTCCTGCTGGGCCACGAGGCCGCCGGCACCGTCGAATCCGTCGGCGAAGGCGTCACCAACGTCGAACCCGGTGACTTCGTGATCCTGAACTGGCGCGCGGTGTGCGGCCAGTGCCGGGCCTGCAAGCGCGGCCGCCCGCACCTGTGCTTCGACACCCACAACGCCGCGCAGAAGATGACGCTGACCGACGGCACCGAGTTGACCCCGGCGCTGGGCATCGGCGCATTCGCGGACAAGACCCTCGTGCACGAGGGGCAGTGCACCAAGGTCGATCCGGCCGCCGACCCCGCCGCGGCCGGCCTGCTCGGCTGCGGCGTGATGGCCGGCCTGGGCGCCGCGGTCAACACCGGCGCGGTCAGCCGCGACGACACCGTGGCGGTGATCGGCTGCGGCGGGGTCGGCGACGCCGCCATCGCCGGGGCCGCCCTGGTCGGCGCCAAGCGCATCATCGCCGTCGACACCGACAACAAGAAGCTCGAGTGGGCACGCGACTTCGGCGCCACCCACACCATCAACGCCCGCGAACTGGACCCCGTGGAGACCATCGCCGACCTCACCGACGGCTTTGGCGCCGACGTGGTGATCGACGCGGTCGGGCGACCGGAGACCTGGAAGCAGGCGTTCTACGCGCGCGACCTGGCGGGAACCGTTGTCCTGGTCGGGGTTCCGACCCCGGACATGACGCTGGAGATGCCGCTGATCGACTTCTTCTCGCGCGGGGGCGCACTGAAGTCCTCGTGGTACGGCGACTGCCTGCCCGAACGCGACTTCCCCACCCTGATCAGCCTGTACCTGCAGGGGCGGCTACCGCTGGACAAGTTCGTCACCGAACGCATCGGCATCGACGACGTCGAAGAGGCCTTCCACAAGATGCACGGCGGCTCCGAGGTGCTGCGCTCGGTGGTGATCTTGTGAGGAATGCTCGCGCGAAGAACGGAGAATCATGAACGGCGGACCGATCGGCCGGGTGGTCACCCACGGCACCTTCGAACTCGACGGCGGCAGTTGGGAAGTCGACAACAACATCTGGATCGTCGGCGACGACTCCGAGGTGGTGGTGTTCGACGCGGCCCATGACGCGGGACCGATCGTCAACGCGGTCGGCGGTCGGCATGTGGTCGCAGTCGTGTGCACTCACGGGCACAACGACCATGTGACGGTGGCGCCCGAACTGGGTCAGGCGCTCGACGCTCCGGTGCTGATGCACCCGGCCGACGACATGCTGTGGCGAATGACGCACCCGGACAGCGACTTCCGCACCGTCGCCGACGGCGACACCCTGCGGGTCGCCGGGACCGAGCTTCGCGCCTTGCACACGCCCGGCCACTCGCCGGGTTCGGTGTGCTGGCACGCGCCCGAGTTGAACGCGGTGTTCTCCGGCGACACCCTCTTCCAGGGCGGGCCTGGGGCGACAGGGCGGTCGTTCTCTGACTTTCCCACCATCCTCGAGTCGATCTCCGGCCGGCTGGGGAAGCTGCCCGACCACACGGTCGTCTACACCGGGCACGGCGACTCCACGACCATCGGCGACGAACTCGTCAACTACGACGAGTGGGTGGCCCGCGGCAGCTGAGCTGCCAATCAGACTCGAGCAGTTGAACTGCCAATCAGGCTCGAGCAGCTGAGCTGCCAATCAGGCTCGAGCAGTTGAGCTGCCAGTCGGTTCGAGCAGCTGAGCTGTTGGCTGCGGCTAGTCCCCCAGGATGCGTCGTTTCTCCGCCTCGAACTCGGCCTCGGTCAGCGCACCCGAATCCCGAAGAGCGGCCAACTGCTTGAGCTGTTCGAGGCGTGCGCCCCGGTCGTCGGGTTGATACGCCGACGCGGGCGTCGAGACCGCCCGAAGCGTCGGCGGTGCTTCGGCGTTGATGATCTCGTGCGGCGCCAGCGGGCGCGCCGCCTTGGCCGCGCGGCCCGACCAGATCAGGGCGCCGATGAGCGCGATTACCCCCAGTGCGGCCAACCCACCGCACAGCCACGCCAGCCAGCCGTACGAACTGCCGTGGCCGAAGGACAGGCGGGGGTTGATGTATCCGTTCACGCTGCCGTCGTTCGAGACTCGATAGGTGCCGGGCTCGGCGACCTGGACCACCCAGATCCGCACGTGGGTGTCGCTGTTCACGGTGGTTGTCCCGCCGATACTTTCGGTCACCTCGGGATCCGCCGCACCCTCGGGCGCATCGATGTTGATGCTGAGCGCGGGGATCGGGAAGCCACTGGCGGGTTGTCCGGTGGTCACGGTGTGGAAGCTGACGGTTACCTCGCCCGCGGGCAACTCGATGTTTCCGGATCCCGGAATCGGCACCTCGCCGTATGCGTCGAAATCGTCGAGGACGAACGTGTTGAGCACCAAGGTGACGATGAAACCGACGACGGCGGTCACGAGGGTCAACACGGACACGACGACGGCGACGCGCGGCCCGACCCTTCCGCTCATGGGCAGAGTTTGGCACGGCAGGCTGCGCGCGGCGCGGTGTTGCACTGGATACGTCGACCTCCGTCGGCGGCGACGGCCCACGGGGACTACGGTCGGATGGGACCGAACCTGTTGTCCGCACGTCACGGAGGTCGCGATGCCCGAGTCCAGCATCGTCGTGCGGCCCGAGCCGATGGAGAGCGGGTCGTACACCGCCGGTTCGCGTCTGCAGGCCGCGGGCCTGCAGGGAGCCATCAAGCTCTTCGAGGAAGCGGCCGCGGCCGTTCCGATCCCGAGGCCTCCGCAGCCGTTCGTCATCGCCGACTACGGCGCGTCGACCGGCCACAACTCGCTTCTGCCCATCTGTGCGGCAATCGCGGTGGTGCGCAAGCGGACCCGCACTGATCACCCCACCTTGGTCGTGCACACCGACGTACCGGATAACGACTTCACCGCGCTGTTCCGCACCCTGGCCGAGGATCCGGACACATATCTGAGCAAGGACTCGGCGGCCTTCGCCTCCGCGATCGGGCGGTCGTTCTACTCGCAGATCATGCCGTCGAGCAGCGTGATCCTCGGCTGGAGTTCGTGGGCCATCCATTGGCTCAGCCGCGTCCCCGCGCCGATTCCCGACCATGTCCATGCGGCCTACAGTCGCGACGAGACCGTGCGCGCGGCGTACGCCAGGCAGGCCGCCACCGACTGGCACGAGTTCATCGCGTTCCGCGGTCGGGAGCTGCGCCGCGGTGGTCGTCTCGTCGTGATGACGACGGCGGTCGACGACAACGGTGAGGTGGGGTACCGCAAGGTGCTCGGCGCGCTGGTCGATGCGATCGACGAGTTGGCCGCCGACGGCTTGCTGACGGCCGACGAGGTGCACCGGATGGGTATCCCGATCGTCGGCCGACGGGAACAGGATTTCCTGGCGCCGTTCGCCCCGAAGGGCCGCTTCGAACAACTCGAGATCGAACATCTCGAGATCTTCGACGCCGGGGACCGCTTCTGGCAGCAGTACCAAGTCGACGGCAACGCAACGACTTTCGGGGCGCAATGGGCGTCGTTCGCCAGGGCGGCGGTGTTCCCGATGCTGGCGACCGCACTCGAGGGCGGCGCCGCCGATCCGCGGACGGCCCAGTTCTTCGATCGCCTGGAGGCAGGCCTGGCCGCCCGGCTCGCCGCGGCCCCCGAGAAGAGTCAGATCCCGATGGCACACCTGGTATTGACCAAGAAGCCGAGGAACCCCTGAGCCGTCAGCCGGCGATGCGATCGCGAAACGTGTTGCGGTAGCTCTGCGGCGACACACCGGTCAGTCGCCGGAACTGCTCGCGGAAGTTCGCCGCGGACGTGAAGCCCACCTCGCGGCCGATGCGTTCGACACCGTGGTCGGTGCTCTCCAACAACTGCTGCGCATGGCGGATGCGCACGCCCGTCAGCCACTGCATTGGCGTCTGCCCCGTCTCGGCCTGGAAGCGACGGTTGAGGGTTCGCACACTGAGCGCCGCTTGCGCGGCCAGGTCGTGCAGTGTGAGGTCGCGGTGCGCGTTGTGTTCGAGCCATGCCAGCAGGTCGTCGAGCGTGGTCTGCTCGGCAATGCTGTTGACCGCCGGGCGGTTTCGCACGATGAACTGGGCCTGGCCTCCGCTGCGGTGCAATGGCGCGACCGCCATGCGGGCGGCATCGGCGGCCATCGCGCTGCCGTGATCGAGCGCCACCATGTGCAGACACAGGTCGAGCCCGGCCGACGCGCCGGCCGACGACAAGATGTCGCCCTCGTCGACGTAGAGGACGTCGGGATCGAGGTGCACATCGGGATACCGCGCACGGAACAGGTCGGCGGCCACCCAATGGGTGGTGGCCCGCCTACCGTCGAGCAGTCCCGCCTCCGCGAGCGTGAACGCGCCCGTGCAGATGGACGCGATCCGCGCTCCCCTGCGGTGGGCCGATCGCAGCGCGTCGACGAGCTCATCGGGCGGCGGGGTGTCCAGGTCGTCGCAGCCGGGCACCACGATGGTGTCGGCGCGCCGCAGATCTGCGATTCCGCGGTCGCTCGCGATGGCGAGTGGACCTGCGGTCACCACCGGAGCCGTCGCACACACCATGACCCGGTATCCCGGCTCCCCTGAGGGCAGTCGAACGCGGTCGAACACCTCGACCGCCGTCGCCAGGTCGAACGCGATCGTGTTCGGCAGCGCGACAACCGCGACCGTATGCATGCCGGCACCCTACCAATAGGTGGCAATAATTGGCAGTACCGCCGAAATCTTGCCAGCCGTCCGAACTACCCTACGGTCCCGGCTGACCGGGTAGTTGCGGAGCGGGCACCCACGGAAGACCTGGGATGGTCGGATACGGCGCCGTCGGGCTCCACGGCGGTGGCTGGGTGGTCGGCGGCGGCTCGGTCGTCGGCGGCGGCTCCGTCGTCGGCGGCGGGGGCTCCGGCGACGGCGGAGGTGGAGGTGGCGGTTCGGGCGACGGGGGCGGTTCGGTGACCGTCCGCGTCACCGGCGGAGGCGGCCGGTAGACGGTCTGCGGCGCCTCGGTGGCCGGCGATGGTGGCGGCGGCTCGGCGGTGGTCGGTGTCGTGGGCCGCGGGGTGACCGTCATCGGCGGTGGGGTGGTCGACGCGGGATCGGGTGCGGACTCGTCGCCGGACATCACCCACAGCACCGCGGCCACCAGCGCCGCCAGCACCACGAGGACACCGCCTGCCAGCGGGACCGCCGGATTGCGGTACCACGGCACCGGTCGGGGCGGCAGGTCGTCCCAGGACTCGTCGTCTCCGAACTGCATCTGCGGCCGCACCTCGCCGGCTCCCGCGGGCGGTCCGTAGTCGTAGGGGTCCGTTGCCATACCCTCGGGGACGTCAGGCAACTCCTCGGCGTCCGACCAGGCCAACGCCCCGAAAGAACCCGACTCTGGTGCCCCCTCGTCGCCCGGGGAGCCGACCTCGGGGGCCATCGCCGTCGCCGCTGCGGCTGCAGCCGCAGCCGCAGCACCGGGGGCCGCGGACATCGCGGTCATCCCCTCTTCCACGGTGCCCCGCACGGCGGCCAATCCGGCGCCTACGGCCGCGGCCAATTCGGGATGGGCCGAGGTGATGACCGGCGCCCGGAACCGCTCCGAGAGCGTGGTGGTGACGATCGGGATCCGCGCCCCGCCGCCGACCGACGCGACGGCCGCAAGTTCACGAATTCCGTTGCGCTCCAGGGTCTCCTGCAGGGTGTTCGCGAAGCCCGCGAGGGGTCCGCTCAGCACTTCGTCGAGTTCGGTGCGGGTCAGCCGCACATCGCTGCGGTGCCCGGGCAATTCGGCCACCAGCGAGGTGAACGTCGCCGTGGACAGCCGCTCCTTGGCGCCGCGGCACTGCGCTCGCAACCGAGACAAAGAGCCGATCGCCGACGTGCTGGACAGATCGACGGCCCCGGCCGCCGACAAATCCTCGAGGACGTGGGTCAGCAGCGCCTGGTCGACCAGGTCACCGGACAGGTCGTGGTGGCGGACGGTCTCGCCGATCTGCGCGTAACCGTTACCGGCATCGAACAGGCTGACGCTCGTTCCGGTCCCGCCGAAGTCGCAGAGCGCGATGACGCCGCGGCTGGGCACCCCCGGTTCGTCCTGCAGCGAGGTCAGCGCCGCCACCCCGTCGGAGACCACGGGCGCCTTCCGGGGCCGCGAAAACTCGGGAACGGCGGCCAGCGCGCCGCGCAGCGCGTCGACGGATGCGGGCCGCCAGTGCGCCGGGTGCGTCACCGCGATGTTGCCGCCCGGGCTTCGGCCGCCCCCGACCGCGTGAAGCATCGCCCGCAGGGCGTCGGCGAGCACGACTTCGGCCTTGTGAGTCGAACCGTCGACGGCAACGATGCCGACATGGTCGCCGACCCGGTCGACGAAATCGGTCAGGATCAGGCCGCGTTCGTCGAGGTTGGGGTTTTCGCTGGGCACGCCGACCTCGGGCGGCCGATGCGGGAACCGCGTCAACACCGGCGACCGGGTCAGGGCCGATCTGCCCACGACGACGGCCGCCAGGTTGGTCGCGCCAACCGACAGCCCTATCCCATCGGCCATCAGCGGATGGTGCCTGCGCCCGGAATCAAAGGCAAATCCAACGCCGTCACCCAGCCCGGCGAGAGGTCGTTGACCGCGGGCACCGCGTTGAGCGCGCGCAGGCCGGTCGCCAGGCAGCCGGCCGCGGCGGCGTCGCGCCCGGAACCGTCGGTGAACCGGAACGCGGTCTCCTGGAAAATGCTGGGTGTGCCCTCGATGTCGACGCGGTAGACGTCGTTCTCGTTGCCCGACGGCCAGTCGGGCGCCGCGTCGTTACCGATCCGGTTGACGTGTTCGAGCTGGATGCGGGTCTCGCCCTGGTACACCCCGTTGATCGTGAACCGCACGGCCGCGACGTTACCCGGGGCGATGATGCCCTTGGCGGTCTTGCGTTCGGTCGGCGTCACCCACTTGTCCCATGTGGTGGTGATCTCGTCGAGCATGATGCCTGCGGCATGCGCAATCATCGGAACCGTTGCGCCCCAGGCGAATATCAGGATGTCGGGATTCTCGAGAAGCGGACGGTACTCGGGTGGCTTGCCGATGCCCATCTCGCGGTCGTAGTCGCCTTCGTAGTTGGTGTAGTCGAGCAGTTCGGAGGCACGAACCTTGCGCACCTCCGAACACAGGCCCATCAGCGTCATCGGAAACAGATCGTTGGCGAACCCGGGGTCGATGCCGGTGGTCAGGCACGACGATTCACCGAGTTCGCAGGCTTCGGTGATGGGTTCGATCCAGTTCGGCGGGTTGAGATGCATGGTCGGCCAGATCCAGGGCGTCATGGCGGTGGAACAGACGTCGATGCCGGCCCGCAGGAAGCGGGTGATCAGTGCGATGTTGTCGTCGGCGTGATTGGCTGTCGGCCCGTAATGCACCAGCGCGTCGGGTTTCAGCGCGATCAGCGCATCGACGTCGTCGGTCGCGGCCAGTCCCAACTCCGTGTCCAGCCCGCAGATCTCACCGACGTCGCGGCCGACCTTGTCAGGGTCGTTCACACCGACGCCGACCAGCTCGAACAGGGGGTGTTCGACGATCTCGGGGATCACCATCTTCCCCACGAATCCGGTGCCCCAGACCACTACACGTTTGGCGCCAGAATCCCCAGATCTCCCAGCCACTACTCGCCTTCCCTTCGACCCCGCTCTAACACCATAGGGGCGTCACGACCCCGACGGATCGGACGCTACAAATTGATCGGATCGGGCGGCGGCACCGTCTTGGTGCTGTCCTTGAGCGCGGTCTTGAACTGCATCGCTCGATACGGCCAGCCGGACGTCGTATTCCACTGCGAGACAATCAGTCCGATACCACCGTCGATGTCGAAACGCGACCCCGGCAACAGGTAGCCGCCGTAGAGCTGGGCGACCCGGCTGCCGACATGGTCTTCGTCCTCCCACGCCGATCCGAGGATGGGGGTCTGAACCGGCGTGGTGTGCATGTTGGCGACAGGTGAGGCCACCACCCGGTAGCCGAGCGCGTACTCCGACGCGAGAAAGCCGCCGAGCACCCACTTTCCCGGCCCGATGCGACGCAACGCGAGCTCGCCCCATCGCTCACCGGCGGGCGTGATCGGCGTCGCCGATCTCGTCCCCCACGACCATCGCGTCCCGTCGTAATACCAACTGAGATAACGGGTCCTGTCGCCGATATGCTCCGGACGCACCCGCATCAGCACGATGCCCTTGTCGCGCTGGAAGCCGGTCGCGGCCACGTACACCCAGCCGTCGTCGGGGTCGTAATCCCAAGCCCAGCACTGTGCATGACCGTCGTGCAGGTCGGCGGGAAACTTGGCCTTGTCCCCCAGATGTGCCCAGCTCACCCCGTTGTCGTGCGAGTGCCAGATCTCGGTCCAGACGACGTTGCCGAAGCCGCGGTTGACGATCGCGTGCAGATACATCGACCCGTCGACGGTCAGCAGGTCCGACGGGATCACCGTGCTGATACCGCCGCGACGCCAGCCGGTGCCCGCGTCGTCGTGCTCGTAGTGCCACAGTTGGCGCGCGTAGTCGGGATCGCTGCCGCCGGCGCGTTCGTAGACGATCGGGTGGTCGGCGTCGCCCGTGCGATCAGGACGACCGGAGATCGCCAGTCCCCCTCGCCGACCCGCAGACCCGAGAAGGTGTCGCCGAACACCGACACCAGCTTTCCGTTCGGCGCGACCGCCGACGCGCCGAGGTCGGTGCACGTGACACCCCATCGATCGGTCAGGCCGGGACCGGTCAGATCGAGGGCCTTGCCGTTGAGGAGTGGCAGACGGGCCCGCCCGGCGGGGTCCAGCCCGCGCCCGGCCGCTCCTCCGATCGACGGGTCGTCAGGCACCTAGAAGCAGCGGCGCAGACCGCCGGGCTCGCAGATGAGTGGATACGGCGTGACGGGAATCGCCAGCGGTTTCTTGAACGTCATCGTCAGCGGCAATTCGACCATCCCGGGCTGTTCCCCGCACACCGCACCGTGAATGATCCTGGCGCGCCCGGTGAGCGTAGCCCCGTTGAAGGAGTAGATCTCCTTCTGCAGCGCAGTGCTTCCGTCGGGGCAGTTGCGGATCGAGTCGAAGGTGTTGGCCTGGAACGTCCACTCGCCGCCGACCATGTTGGCTTCGGCGCCTCCGCGACCCGCCGGTGTGACCTTGAGCCGGCACCCGACGGGAAGGATCAGCGGCTCGCGCAGATCGCCCACCGTCGGTACGCAGATCGGGTAGATCTCCCAGGTGGTCTCGGCCTGTCCGGCGATCTTGACCGTGTAGACCCCTTCGGGGGTGTCGGGGGATTTCACATCACCCTGGGCGGCCGCGATCCCTACGGCACCGAACATCAGCCCGAGCGCACACGCCGCGACGCCCAACGCCCGTGCGATCGTCTTGGTCACGTCGTGCCCCTCCAGCCGTCTACGGTTGATGTCGAGTATCTCAGTGTGCACGCAGCGTCGTCACGGCTTTCCCCGGCTCCGGGTTTCGCTGCTCCCCGGCGAGGGGTAGAAACGATGCACACAACCGGCGGGGTGAAGGCATGAAACGACTGGTGGAAGTACTCGCCACCGTGGTCGTCACCGCCGTCGTGACGGCGCTGGCCGGGTGCTCCACCGGCCAAGGCGTGGATCTCGGGGAGTCCTCGAACAACCTCGTCGCCGCCATCGCCGGCGAACCCGACCAGCTCGACCCGCACAAGACCAGCGCGTACTTCTCCTTCGAGGTGCTCGAGAACGTCTTCGACACGCTCGTCGAACCGGACTCCAACCTCGAGATGCGGCCCGCGCTCGCCGAGTCGTGGGAGATCAGCCCCGACGAGTTGTCGTGGACCTTCCATCTGCGGCCGGGCGTGACGTTTCACGACGGCAGCCCGTTCACTGCCGACGACGTCGTGTTCTCGTACCGGCGCATCATCGACGAGCAGTTGGCCAACGTCGACAAGTTCAGCGCCGTGACCGACGTGCGGGCCGTCGACCCGATGACCGTGGTGCTCCGGGTCAAACATCCGACGCCCAACCTGTTGACCAACATCGGCGGATTCAAGGGCATGGCGATCGTGCAGCGTCGCAACGTCGAAAGCGGTCAGATCGCCACTCACCCGGTGGGTACCGGACCGTTCGCGTTCCAGTCGCAGAAGAGCGGCGACTCCATCATCTTGACGGCGAACAAGGCGTATTGGGGTGGCGTTCCGAAGGTGGGCGGTGTGACGTTCCGGTTCATCTCGGAACCGTCGACCGCGCTGTCGGCGCTGCAGGCCGGTGAGGTCGACTGGACCGACTCCGTCCCGACGCAGCGGGTGGCGCAGCTTCGTGACGACGACTCGCTGCATCTGCAGGTGGCCGCCAGTAACGACTACTGGTATCTCGCGCTCAACGAGGCGCATAAACCGTGGGAGGACGTGCGGGCACGCCAGGCCGTCGCCTACGGCATAGACCGCGCCGCGATCGTGCAGGCCACCAGCTACGGCACCGCGGCCGCCAACCAGCTCGCCATCCCCGAGGGCAACCCCTGGTACACCGCATACGACCGCTACCGCTACGACACGGAGACCGCCCGGCGGCTGCTCGACGAGGCGGGCGTCGGTGACGTCGATCTCGACATGCTGGTCACCAGTGAGTATCCCGAAACAGTGACCGCGGCGCAGGTCATCGCGGATAACCTTGCCCCGCTTGGCATCACGGTCAGCATCCGCACCGTCGACTTCGCCACCTGGCTCGACGAGCAGAACAACGGCAACTTCGACATGCTGATGATGGGCTGGCTCGGCAACATCGACCCGGACGACTTCTACTTCGCCCAGCACCATACGAACGGAACGAGCAACGCCCAGAAGTACTCCAATCCCGAGGTCGACCGCCTGCTCGACGCGGGCCGCGTCGAGACGGACCGCCAAGCGCGCTTCGAGCTCTATCAGCGCGCCGCGACGATCATCGCCGACGAGGTGAGCTACATCTACCTGTACAACCCGTCGGTGATCCAGGCGTGGGTGACCAATCTGTCCGGTTACGAAGCCCGCCGTGACGGTGCCGTGCGCTTCCGCACGGCGAGCCTGAACGGGAGCGAAACCTGATGACCGGCTTGCTCACTCACCCGATCACGCGGTTTCTGGCGCGCCGGTTGGCGTACTCGGCGGTGGTGCTGCTCGGCGTGCTGGTCGTCAGCTTCGCGCTGGTGCATCTGGTGCCCGGCGATCCGGTGCGCATCGCGCTGGGAACCCGCTACACACCGCAGGCTTACGAGGCGTTGCGGTCCGCGAGCGGCCTCGACAAACCGCTCGTCGAACAGTTCCTGTCCTACATCGGGAACGCGTTGACCGGCAATCTCGGGGTGAGCTTTCGCAACGGCGACCCGGTGACGGTGATCCTGCTCGAAAGACTGCCAGCCACAGTGTCACTGGCGGCGGTCGGAATCGTCATCGCTTTGCTGATCGCCATCCCGGCCGGAATCTGGTCGGCGCTGCACGAGGGCCGGGTCAGCGACGCGCTCGTGCGGGTGGGCAGCCAGTTCGGGGTGTCGATCCCCGACTTCTGGATGGGCATACTGCTCATCGCGCTGTTCGCCTCGACGCTGCACTGGCTGCCCACCTCGGGCTACCGGCCGCTGTTCGACGACCCCGTGGGCTGGTTGCGCCATCTGATCCTGCCCGCGCTCACCGTCGGACTGGTGGCGGGCGCGATCCTGACGCGCTATGTGCGCTCTGCGGTGCTCGAGGTCGCCGCGATGGGTTACGTGCGAACCGCGCGCTCGAAAGGGCTTGCGCCGCGGGTGGTCACGCTGCGCCACACCGTGCGCAACGCTCTGATTCCCATCCTGACCATCACCGGTATCCAGCTGGCCACGATCATGTCCGGGGTGATCGTCGTGGAGGTGGTGTTCGCCTGGCCGGGGTTGGGCCGGCTCGTCTACAACGCAGTGGCAGGGCGTGACTACGCGGTCATCCAGGGCACGGTGCTGTTGATCGCGGCGCTGTTCCTGTTGATCAACCTGATCGTGGACGTGCTCTACGCCGTCGTCGACCCGAGGATCCGGTTGTCATGACAGCTCCCGCCGAGTCGGGCAGCAGGGTGTCGTCGCTGCGGCTGCTCATGGGGAACCCCGTCACGGTGGTCAGCGCGGCCCTGCTCGTGCTGATCGCGTTCGTCGCCGTCACCGCCAACTGGATTGCGCCGTACGGCATCAACGACGTCGACGTCCCGAACGCACTGCAACCGCCCAGCGGGGCGCACTGGTTCGGCACCGACGAACTGGGCCGCGACGTGTTGTCGCGGGTGCTCGTGGCCACGCAGGCGTCGATGCGGGTGGCGGTGGTCAGCGTGGCGTTCGCGGTGGTGGTGGGCGTGACGGTCGGTGTGGTGTCGGGTTATCGCGGCGGATGGCTCGACACCGTGTTCATGCGCGTGGTCGACGTGATGTTCGCGTTTCCGGTGCTGCTGCTCGCGCTTGCCGTGGTCGCGATCCTCGGACCCGGTGTGACAACGACGATCCTGGCGATCGGCATCGTGTACACACCGATCTTCGCCAGGGTGGCCCGCGCCAGCACCATGAGCGTCCGCGTCGAACCGTTCGTGTCGGTGTCGCGCAGCATGGGCACCGGACACCTCTACATCCTGGGCCGTCACATCCTGCCCAACATCGCCGGACCGCTGGTGGTGCAAACGTCGCTGTCGCTGGCCTTCGCCATCCTGTCTGAGGCCGCATTGTCGTTCCTGGGGCTTGGCATTCAGCCGCCGCAGCCGTCGCTGGGGCGGATGATCTTCGATTCGCAGGGCTTCGTGACGATGGCGTGGTGGATGGCGGTGTTCCCCGGTGCCGCCATCTTCGTCACGGTGCTCGCGTTCAATCTGCTCGGTGACGGTCTGCGCGACGTCCTCGATCCCCGGCAGCGCCCGCTCGCCGAAACCCGCCGGAAAGGGACGCAGCAGTGAGCGATCCGGTGTTGAGCGTGGGAGACCTGCGGGTGAGCATCGGCAACCGGGAGATCGTGCGCGGAGTGTCGTTCGACGTGCACCGGGAACAGACCCTCGGCATCGTGGGCGAGTCCGGTTCGGGCAAGTCGATGACCGTCCTCGCCGCGACGGGCCTGCTCGACGCGCCGGGTGCGCGGGTCTCCGGAACCAGCACGCTGACAATCGAAGCCGGTCGTACCGAGCTCGTCGGCGCCTCGAACCGAGTGTTACGCAGCGTGCACGGCGGCCAGATCGGCTTCGTGTTCCAGGACCCGGGTACGTCGCTGAACCCGCTGTTGACGCTGGAACGGCAGATCACCGAATCACTTGAGGCGCACCGGCGGATGACCCGACAGCAGGCGCGCGTCCGGGCTCTCGAGTTGCTCGAGGCGGTCGGGCTTCCTGACGCGCAATCGCGGCTGCGCGCCTTTCCGCACCAGCTGTCTGGTGGGCAGAAGCAGCGCGTGATGATCGCGATAGCGATGGCATGTGACCCGGCTCTGCTGATCGCCGACGAACCGACCACCGCCCTCGACGTCACCACTCAGGCGCAGATCGTCGAACTGGTCGCTGAACTGCAACGCGACTTCGGCACCGCGGTGGTGTGGATCAGCCATGACCTCGGCGTGATCGGCCAGGTTGCCGAGGACGTGACGGTGCTGCGCGGCGGCGAAGCGGTCGAACAAGCCTCGGTCACGGACGTTTTCGACCGGCCTCGCCACGAGTACACCCAAGAATTGCTCGAAGCGCGACCGCTCGTCGGGCGCCCGGGTCCACCCCCGGCGCCGGATGCACCGGTACTGCTGAACCTCGAGGGTCTCGACGTGCGGTTCGAAGTCAGCACACCGGTCGGCAAGTCGATCGTGCACGCCGTCAAAGACCTGTCGTTTCAGATCCGTCGGGGCACCACCCTGGGCCTCGTCGGCGAGTCAGGTTCGGGCAAGTCGACCGTGGCGTCCGCGCTCACCGGTCTGCTGCGGCCCGACGCCGGCACCGCGAAGCTCGGTGACGCCGACGTGTTCGGGGTGCGGGGGAAGGCGGAGAAGGCGTTGCGCAGGCGGATCGGCCTCGTGTTCCAGGACCCGTTCTCGTCGGTGAACCCGCGCGCCCGCGTCAGCACCGCGATCGCCGAGCCGCTGATCGTGCACCGGCTCGCGAAGGGTCGGCGCGCCCGCGCCGCCCGGGTCGATGAACTGCTCGACCTCGTCGGTCTGCCGACGTCGTTCGCGTCGCGCTACCCGCACGAGCTGTCGGGCGGCGAGCGCCAGCGGGTGAGCATCGCCCGCGCGCTGGCCGGTGAACCCGAGTTGCTGATCCTCGACGAAGCGACTGCGGCGCTGGATGTTTCGGTACAGGCGAAGGTGCTCGATCTGCTGGCCGGTCTGCAACGCGACCTGGGGCTGACCTACCTGTTCATCGCGCACGACCTCGCGATCGTCCAGCAGGTCAGCCATGACGTGCTGGTGATGCGCGAAGGTGCGGCGGTGGAGTACCGGCCGGCCGCCGATTTGTTCACCTCACCCCGCGACGACTACACCCGCGCGCTGTTGGCCGCCGTACCCCCGGAGCGCCCTCGCGTCTCGGCCCAGTAGGGCTGTCAGCTTCCTAGCGGCGAGAATGCATTCAGGGCTGTGATCGGCTGAACAAACCCGGATGCAATCTCGACCCTAGGAACCAGATTCGTCTGTTGGGTGACTCCGGTCGCCGGCTCGCACGCTTGTCCGTGAGAAAGTCTTCAACCATGACTCAACTCAGCGACAAGGTCGCACTGGTGACGGGCGCTTCGGCGGGATTGGGCGCGGCGGTCGCGCAACTGTTCGCCCAACGCGGTGCCACCGTCTTCGGGATCGCGCGCGACGCCGAACGGATGGCGTCGGTGTTCGAGGCCGTGCCTGGCGGCCGCTTCGCGTCGGTGGACGTGACGTCATCGGCGGCGTGCGGTGAAGCCGTCGCGCGGTGCGTGGAGGTATTCGGGCGACTCGACGTACTCGTGAATGTGGCGGGCTTTCATCAGATGCGCCACACCACCGCGGTGACCGACGACGAGTGGGAACGCGACCTGGCGGTGAACCTGCACGGGCCGTTCTACCTTTGTCGTGCCGCGCTGCCGCATCTCGTGGAGAGCGGCGGCAACATCGTCAACGTCTCGTCGATCGCGGGTGTGGAAGGCGAGGTGTATTCGGCCGGATACTGCGCGGCCAAGCACGGTCTCGTCGGGCTAACCCGGGCGCTGGCCGTCGAGTACACCAAGGAGAAGGTCCGGGTGAACGCGGTCTGCCCTGGCGGCATGCCGACCGCGCAGACCACCGAGTTCTCCGCACCCGACAACGCCGACTGGGACCTCATCATGCGCATCGCGTCGCCGCGCGGGTTCATGGACACCGTTGACGTCGCCAAGACCATCGCATTTTTGGCCAGCGATGACGCCGCGGCGATCCACGGTGCGGTCTACCGTGTCGACAACGGCAAAGGCGCCGGCTGAAGCGATTTCAGAGTAGTTTGTGCTCGATGACGGTGGTCAGGTGCGGCTTGCGCCAGCGGCCAGTGACCTTCTCGATCCGTACGCCCATCTCGCCGCCCGCGATCTCCAGCGTCCCGACCTGGTTGCGGAAATGCGGCTCGGAGACGGGGCGCCAACGGAGCCGCGGCTTGGGCACTTTCGTGGTTTTCACCAGCGCGTTACCGACGGTCTCGACGAACCCCGTGTGGCCGAGCCGCAGGATGACTCGTTCGACCGCCGACGGCTCCTTGCGCAGTCCCGAACACACCACCTGCCAGACCTTGGTGCCCAGCCTGGTCGCCTCGTCGGGTACCTCGACCTCGGACACCCAGCAGTGGTGCACATCGCCGCCGAACAGCACCACTGAATCGGGCGCGGGACCTCGCCGTCCGCTCGCCACGTCGATGACCAGGTCCTCGAAGCGCCGGAAGCTCTCCTGAAAACAGGCCCAGTGGTCGAGATTGGCCGTGATCCGGACCTTCTCCCCCAAACCAGTGAGCCACCGTCCCCAGGCGCCGTCGCCGACGGCCTCCGACCACGCTTCGATGTGGTGCATTCCGTAGGGCAGCAGGATCGGCAGCGAGCTGGCGAACAGCAGGTGCTGGTAGTTCCCGTCGGCGTTGGCGGTGATCCAGTCCCATTCCTCGTCGGTGGTGATCCGGCGCCGCCCCGGTTTGAGCTGGCGGCCGGTGCGGGCGTCAACGACGATCAACCGCGCCGGACCGAGATCACGACACATGCTGAAATGTGATGCGCCGTCGTCTTTTTCGGCAATCTGAGCGAGCTCGCGAACCAGTTCGGAACCCTGCCTGGTCTCGATGACGCGCTGGAACGTCTGGTCCTTGGCCAGTTCGTCGGGCGACATGTTGCCGAGGTGCTGGTAGATCCAGTAGGCCATCAGCCCGCCGATGATCCGCGTCTGGTACCAGTCGGTCTGGCGCTTCTCGTCGAGCCAGGCCTGCGACGTGTTCCACTTGTCGTTGATCTCGTGGTCGTCGAACATCATCGACGTCGGAATGGTCGAGAGCATCCACCGCACGACCGGATCGCACCAGGCGTCCCAGTAGCCGATGCAGTACTCCTCGAAGTCCTCGAGCACCTCGACCGGGCCGTCGGCGTGTACCTCGCGATCGGCGACCAGATCCTTGATCGTGTCGTTCACCTGGTCGGCGTAGAGCTGGTCACCCATCATCAGCAGGGCGTCGGGCCACAGCGCCGACGGCTGGCGCAGCATCCGCATCCCGTATGTGCGCAGCACGTCGATGCCCTTGCCCTTGGGGTGCCACCAGTGCTGATACGTGTAGGGCGGGTGATGGGGGGCCGACGCGCGGCAGGACCCGAACAGCAGCCGAAGCGAGCCGTCCCGCGGCATCAACCGGATCCGCGGTTGCGGATACTCATATCCGTTTGGCGGCCAAGCCTTTTCCCCGTCGAGATGCACCTCGTAGGGGTGGTCGCTGTCGGGGTCGAGGTCGGTCACGCAGACGATCGCGAAGTGATGACCTTCGACCTCGAAGGTGTCGGCATGACTGCCGAGGATCTCGACCCCGCACGGCTTGTCCGTCTCGACCCATACGGTCGCGTCGGTTTTGCCGACGTGGCGAAGCAGCGGACCCACGCGAACCTCGGGCATCGCACCATCATGCACCCTCGTTGACGGCGGCGTAACGGCGGTGACGACTTTCGCGGTGCGCCCGCGACCCGTCAGTGTTCGGGCCGCCGACGACCGAGGAAGAACGCCAGTCCGATGGCGCCGAAGCCGAGCGTGCCGATCACACCCGCCGAGACCATCAGGAAGATGTCCCTGCCGGTCAGACCGCCGGTCGACGCCTCGTCCGACGCCAGCCGCAGCCGGTAGTCGCCGGGCAGCGGAGCCTCGGCCGGCTCGCTCAGACCGGGGAACTGCTGAGTCTTGCGGACCTCGAATTGGCGCTCCCCGCTTGCCGTTTGCGTCCATTCACCCCAGACCGGCGTCGCGCCGTCGAGCAGCACCTTGCGCCCGCCGTACACCCGGTCCTCACCGACGTCGACGATCTGGCGCACCCGGAACGGCTCGTAACGGGCGTTGGAGTAGTTGACCAACACCGGCACGTTGTCGTAGCGCAGAACGGGTGGCGGAGGCGGAGGCAACGGCAGGCCGGCGCCCGGGAAGTAGCCGCCACCGAAGAAGGTGCCGACGGCGATGTTGCTCACCGCCTGCGCGACGTTGGCCGCCGCGACGACAGGGCTGAGCACGGCCGCGGTGAAGCTGTAGGCGGCGAACTGGGCCGCCTCGAGCACCAGCCGCGACAGCGGCGGGATGTAGGCGATGCGCGGTCGCATGTCGTAGACGTAGACGATGCGCACCGGGGCCCGGAACGGGTTCATCAGCACCGGGCGGTAGAACTCGTCGTACTCGATCCACTCCGGTTGCCACTGACGCACATTGCTGACCAGCTCGAAGTCGCGGTCACGCTTGGCCTCGAGTTCGACCTTCGCGCTGGCGCTGGCCTCGGCGCCGTTCAAGCCGAGCGTCATGTCGACCGACTGCTTGAACGCGGTCACGTCCTCCTCGGGGGCGGGCGCGGGCTCCGGTTCGAACACCGGCTTGGCGTTGCGTGCGAGTTCGACGTCTTCGGCCGGCGCTTCGAGCGTCTCGGGCGCCAGCGTCTCGATCTCCTTGGAGGCGTTCTCGATCGACACCGTCGGGGTGTCGGAGTCCGAACCGCTCTCCTCGTTACCGGTGGTCTCCGCCACCGTCTTGTCGCTCGACGTCGGTGTCTCAGTCTCCGACGCGGGTGCGATCGCTGCAGACGAAGCGGTGGACTCACCCGGTTCGGCCGGTTCGCTGGTCTCGGGCTTGGTCGCCGGAGCGGCAGCGCTGGTACGCGGCGCGGCCGACGTCGCCGGGGTCCGCTCGGCGGGCGCCGACGGCTCGGCAGCCGGCGTCGACGGCTCGGCCGACTGGACCGCCGTGCTGGTCTTCGGCGGGGCAACGGTCTGCGGCGCGGGCTCCGGCTGCGGGGCGGGAGCCGGCTCGGGCTCGGCGGCGGGCTCGGGCTCTACGACCGGTGCCTGCGTCTGCGGTGCCTGCGTCTGCGGCGCCTGCGTCTGCGGCGCGACCTGGGTCGCCGGCACCTGCGGCTCGGGGGCCGAGGTCGGCTGCTCGACGGTCACCTCCGGCTCAGGAGCGCTGACTCTGGGTTCCGGCGCGACCGTCGTCACGACGTCGTCGGAATCGGGCTGCGCCACGGCAGGCGCGAGCCCGGCGGTCAGCGCGGTCAGGGAGATCACGGCTCCCGACGCGACGACGGCGATACCTCGTTTCCGGACATCCCTGCGGAATTCATTCAGCGGAGCACCCATCGTGCCTCCACTCCCTTCTCTGCCTGGTTGGCGGCTCGGCGCCGTGCGAACCGTTCGTCGCTGAGACGGAAACGAGCACCCTGAGGGCTCCCCCGACGCTGCCGGCCTCACAGAATTCATCGCTCCGCCTACCCGAGCGTTACAGAGCGGCGGCCCCCGCTTGTGCGCTTTCAGCGAACATCGACGATCGCCTGTCCACCTGGCCCGGGCATAGCTCCGCCGCCCTCACGAAGTCGGCGCGACAGGAGGGTATACGTCCCCCGTCTCCGGCGCCTGCCGGGCCACCAGACCGTCGACGACCGCGGCCACTTCGGCGAAGCCCGGGGACGCGGCCATGTCAGCCGCAATGCGGGCACTGGCGTGTCGGTATCGCGGCTCGTCGATCACCCGCAGGATCTCTCGGCGCAGTGCGCGTGCGGTCGGTCGCTCGCTTCTAATCCGCCGGCCGACGCCAGCCCACTGAACGCGAGCGCCAACCTCCGGCTTGTCTTCCTTGCCGCCGGTGGCGACGATCGGCACGCCGTACCGCAAGGCGTACTGCACACCGCCGTAACCGCCGTTGGTGACGAAGACTGCCGTACGCGGAAAAAGTTCGTCGTACGGCAGGTACTCCGCCGCGCGCGCGTTCGCGGGGAGCGGCGGCAGGGTATCGACCGGGCGCCCACCCGTCGCCACCACGACGAGAAGGTCCTCATCGTCGAGAGCACGCAAAGTCGGAGCTATCGCCTGGTCGTAATCGGTGTTGGCAACAGTGCCCTGCGTGACGTGCACGACCGGCCGGGTCCCGTCGAGGTCAGACCACCACGGCGGCAGCGGCGCCTGTGAACCCGTGGCCGAGAGCGGCCCCGCAAAGCTGAGCGTCGGAGGCGCATCGGTAATCGGATATTCGAAGGACGGCACCGTGAAGTGAAGGAGCGCGTCCGCCCGCCGGCCCCAGTCCGGGAACGTTCCCGGCATGTCGATTCCATGCAGTTCGCGGTGAAGATCGTTGATGATTCCGTTGGCGCCCTCGAGGATTCGATGGTGGACGCCCCTCAACGCCGCGTTGCGGGTCCGATTGAGGAAGCGCGCAGGCGGCAGTCCCAGACCGAACGGCGCCATGTCACGACTCTCGATGCAGAGTGGGATCACACAGCACATCACCACCGCGGGGCGAGCCGAGCGTGGAAGCCCGAGCAGACATGCCGCGCCGACGAAGGCGGGTTCAGCGAGCACGACATCCGCAGGTTGTCCGGCAAGCGCGGCGGTCAGCGATGCGTACTGCCCCCGGGCCGGCCGCGCGAAGACGTGCTCGACGTCGAAGGCAGTCGCTCGGAGACCTTTGAGCCGTGCGCGCTCCGGGAAGTGCTCGGAAAGGGGCCGTTGATCGAAGTCGGCCTCCGGAGGAAGCGCGATGAACTCCGCCCCGGTGGCGACGACCTTCTCCGCGAAATGCGAGCCGGTGAGGAACCGAACATGGTCGCCGCGTTCGACGAAGTTCCTCGCAACGGTCAGAAGCGGTGCGATATGACCCTGTGCCGGAAAGCTGGCGATCACGATCGATGCCATTGCGGTCCCCCGCCCGTCCGAAAATTCGATCCAGTGGGCTAGTATTCATTACTGTGTCATCCAAGTCAATATCCCGCAGTCGTTCGTATCAGTCCGAATTGCGCAGGCAGCAGGCGCAGGCGACCAGGGAGCGGATCGTGTCGGCCGCTGCGAAGCTGTTCGCCGCACAGGGATATGCGCGCACAACGCTGGCCAAGATCGCCTCGGACGCCGGTGTGTCGACGGAGACCGTGCAGTCGCAGGGACCCAAAGCGGCGCTCCTGATCGCGGCGATCGAATACGAGGCGTTCGGCGTGGCCGGTGAGGACAACATCCTCAATCTCGACGTCGGCCGAAGCATCGTCGCGATCGAGGACTTTGACGAGGCCATCGACGCCGTCATCGCCGCACAGATCGACGTGCATGAACGAGCGGCTGAGCTCGCGACGGCGCTCATCGGGGGCGCGAACGCGGACCCGGAGTTGGACCGTTATCTCGGCGACCTGATCGCCAGCGTCACCAGGCAGATCGGGCGGGTCCTCAAGCACTTCGGGGACCGCGGCTGGCTGCGCACCGATGTCCCGTTCGAGGAGCTACTCGAGACGGCGGCAGTGCTCGGCAGCGTCGAGACCTTTCGCCGGGTGACCCACCGGGACGGCTGGAGCGTGGAGGCTTACCGGCTGTGGTGCCGGCGACTGCTCATCGAAACGGTGTTCCGCAGACCCGTATGAACGTCACGGCTTGCGACGGCGAAGACCACCAACCGCCAGCGCGAGACCGACCAGAGCGATGATCGGGCCGAGGATCGACCACGTGGTGGTGTTGCTCATCGGGCTGCCGCCGACCACGCCGAAGCCTTGGAGCGTGAACAGCAGGCCGAACAACGCGACGATCACTCCGAGTAGGGCGATGGCGAACCGCATGCGTCCACCTTAGGCGAGCGCGCCCGCGGCGCGAACGTCAGCGGCGCCCCGACAGATATTTCTGATACGCCTCGGCGGCGGTCGCCAATTCCGGGCGGGCATCGAGCACCGGCTGCATCTTCTGGCGCGCCTGCTCCCGCTTGTAGGGCAGGAACTGCGTCGGAAAGTCACCCTCGTGCGGTTGATAGTCGCGCAGCACGCGGCGAGCCACGGTGGCCTTGTGCACCTCGTCGACACCGTCGGCGATGCCCATCGTCGGGGCGGAGGCGTACATCGCCTGGATCGGGGTGAGGTCGGTGGTGCCCAGCGACCCGAGGATGTGCAAGGCGTTGAACGACACCTCGCGCAGGACCTTGGCCATCGTGAACTTGACCGCGGCGATCTCGGTGCGGGCCTCCTGGGTCGAGGTGTTGTCGATCTTCCACGCCGTCTCCAGGACGAACAGGCGCAGCATCTTGATCATCGCGTAGGACTCGGCGATCTTCTCCTGCACCATCTGGTGCTCGGAGATCACCTTGCCGTGCGATTCACGGCTGAGCACCCGCTCGCACATCATGTCGAAGGCCAGGTTGCACTGCGCGATCGTGCGCATGGCGTGATGGATTCGTCCGCCACCGAGTCGCCTCTGCGCCAACACTTTTGCGCCGTTCTCCGGCCCGAGCAGATGGTCATGCGGCACGCGGACGTCGCGGTAGACGATGTGGTTGTGGTTGCGTGGTTCGGGCATGATCTCGACGCCTGGGGTCTTGCGCGGGACAACGAACATCCCGTTCGTGCACATCACGAACAGGATGTCGGCGACGCGGCCTGCCGAGGTGAACCACTTCTCGCCATTGATCACCCATTCGTCGCCGTCGCGCACCGCGTGGGTTTTGAACAGGTTGGGGTCGCTGCCGCCTTGCGGTTCGGTCATCGAGTAAGCGGAGAACATGTCCTGGTTGAGCAGCGGTTTGAGCCACCGCTCCTTTTGTTCCTCGGTGCCGTATGCGGCGAGCATCTCCATGTTGCCGGTGTCCGGCGCCGACGCGCCGAACATGTGTGGGGCGCCGGGGTAGCGGCCGATGACCTCGTTGAGCAGACCGAGCTTGAGCTGCCCGAAGCCCGGTCCGCCGAGCTCTCTGTCGAGGAAGATGGCCCACAACCCCTGGTCCTTGACCTCCTGCTGGAGTTCGCGGACGTACGCCTTGACCGCGGGATCGGGTGATCGCACCGCGTACGGGAAGATGTGGTCGAGCGGTTCGACTTTCTCTTCGCAGAACTGCTTGACCCAGTCGAGCTTCATTTGAAATTCGGGTTCGGTGCTGAAATCCCACGCCATGTGCGCAGTCTGTCACCACGCCGCTGACGCCAAGCAGCTATCCCGGTCTTGGTAACGCCGCAATCTCGATCTGCGTCCGATTCCGCGTGCCGCGAGCCAAAGCGGGTAGTCGAGCGCTAGGAAGGACGTGACATGACTACGCGTGCGCTCACAGCGCTTTCGATCGCAGCGGTCGGCCTGCTGATGGCCGCGCCCCAGGCTGCCGCTTCGCCCGAGGACGACCTCTGCCGCAGCATCACCTCGGTGGGTTATACGGGCGACTGCACCACACTGACCACTCTCGCCCGCGACGCGTGCGCTCAGTTCGCGCGCGGTGCCGACTCGACCGCCGTGGCCGAGAAGCTGGACATCGCGACCAAGGACGAGACGCTGTCGAACTTCATCGTGGCCGGGGCGCGGCTGTACCTCTGCCCGGAACCCAAGCAGGCGTGATCCGCCGGCGGGTCTGGCTTCGGCGCTAGACTCCGACGGCAATGAATGCCCGCCTCGCCGCCGCCAGGATCGCTGCCGCCGCGAGCGCCGCGATGATCTTGTTCGCTCTAGTTGGATGCTCGGATTCGGACAAGCCCGAAACACCCGCCGCGACGTCCGCCGCGCCGGCTCCTTCGGCCCCACCACCCACAGCCGAGGAACCGCGCCGAGAATTGGCATCCGATCCGGTGCGCATCGCTGACGACCTGGTCGCCGACGAACGGGCGCTGCGGGATCCGTCGTCGACCGAGTCGTTGAAGAACGCGGCTGCGCAGCGCCAGCAGTTGGCGTATCGAGCCATCGGACGGCACCCCGAGTGGGATCCGATCGTGCGCCCGCGGATTCCGCCGGAGCTGGGGAAGATCTACGACCACAACGTCCACGCGCGGCGTGAACTCGGCGTGATGAGCCGGCCGAAGGACACGCTGCCCGCGTGGCGGATCGTTGCGCCCACGCCGGTGGACCAATTGATGACCCACTACCGCGAGGCGGAATCCGAGTTCGGCGTGCCATGGCATTATCTGGCGGCGATAAATCTCGTCGAGACCGCCTTCGGACGCGTCGCCGGGGTGAGCACGGCAGGTGCGCAGGGACCGATGCAGTTCATGCCCTCGACGTTCGCCGCTTTCGGCGCGGGCGGCGACATTCACTCGCCCCGCGACAGCATCATGGCGGCTGGACGCTATTTGTCCGCCAACGGCTTCACGCGAGATCGCGACTACGCGCTCTACCGCTACAACAACTCGAACAACTACGTGCGGGCCATCCACGACTATGCCGCGGTCATGGCCGCCGACCCTGCCGGCTTCGACACCTATTACCGGTGGGAGGTCTACTACCTGTCCACCGCCGGTGACGTGCTGCTGCCGGTCGGCTACGCCGAGGCCAATCCCATCCTCGCCGTGAATTACCTTGCCGCCGCGGAAGCGCCGGCGCCCGACGTCGCGATCTCCGAGCAGAACACGCAGATCCTCGAGCGGATGCTGACGGCCAGGAACGGCGCGGCGCCACCGGAGCTTGCCGAGGTCATCTCACGCGCGTTTCTCGGAACCCCTTATGGCGCACACACTCTCGCCGGTTCGGTGAGCGAGCCGGAGCAGTTGGTGGTCGAACTGTCGAGGGTCGACTGCTTCACCTATGCCGATTACGTCGAGGCGCTGAAACGGGCGGGTAACCGCGACGAGTTCATCGCCGCACTGATCGATGTCCGGTATAAGGACGGTGTCGTGGCCTTCGCGAACCGCAAGCACTTCTTCACCGACTGGGCGGCGGCCACACCGGCGGTCGCGACTGACATCACAACCAGCCTGAGCAACAACGCGATTCCGGTGCAGAAGAACTTGAACCAGAAAGACTCCGGCGGCGTGTACCTGCCCGGCTTGCCGGTTGTGCCCCGGACGGTGTCCTACGTTCCGAGCGCGCAGTTCGACAGCGGCGTGGTGAGCGGCCTCCGAACCGGTGACTACATCGGAGCGTATTCCGAAGACGGCGGCCTCGACGTCACGCATGTCGGAATCTTCGTCGATACACCGGATGGCCCGGTATCACGCAACGCGTCCTCGCTTCCTGGCGACAACAAGGTGGTCGACATCCCACTGTTCGACTACGTCCGGACCGTTCCTGGAGTGGTGGTTCTGCGGCCGGTTCAATAGCCGGCCCCTACGCTTCGCCCAATGTGACCTGTGCGGTCTGAGCAGCCCCCGAACCGTTGACATAGGTGACGGAAACGTTCTCACCGGGGGCGCGCGAGCAGATCGCCGCCACGAGCGCTTCAGGGCCGTCGATCGGCTGGTTGTCGACCTTGGTGATCACTGCTTCGCTCGGCAGTCCAGCGGCGGATGCGGGGCCACCGTCGACGACGGCGACGGTTGCGCCGCCGGCCTTGGCGGCTTCCCTACCGAGCTTCACGCCGAGCGCACCATGACTGGCGGAGCCCGTCGTGACCAGTTCGTGGGCGACACGCTTGGCCTGATCCGACGGGATCGCGAAGCCCAGCCC
Source organism: Mycobacterium neumannii (assembly GCF_002245615.1). Lineage (NCBI taxonomy): Bacteria > Bacillati > Actinomycetota > Actinomycetes > Mycobacteriales > Mycobacteriaceae > Mycobacterium > Mycobacterium neumannii. The sequence goes on from NZ_NKCO01000012.1 coordinate 67,144, forward strand.
GATAGAACCGCTCTGGCCGCCGGAGCCGCTGCCCATGCTCGCGATAGCGGAGTTCACGCCGATCAACTCGCCGCGCATGTTCACCAGTGCGCCGCCGGAGTTGCCGGGGTTCACTGCAGCATCTGTCTGGATGGCGTTGAGCACAGTGACGTCTCCACCCGCATCGCCGCCGGCGAACACCGGCCGGTTCAGCGCGCTGACGATGCCCGTCGTCACCGTTCCCTGTAAGCCGAGGGGCGAGCCGATCGCGACGACTTGCTCGCCGACTTTCACATCCGCCGAGGATCCGATGGCGATGGGCGTCAATCCGGAAACCCCCTCGGCGCGAACGACGGCAAGATCGCCCGATGGGTCGGCACCGACAACGCTGAACGGTGCGGTTCTGCCGTCGGAGAAGGCCACGGTTGCCGTGGGCCCGCCACGCCGCGAGCTGGGAAACACTCCGCGATCACTGTCGGCCACGGCAGCCACGACATGATTGTTGGTGAGGATGAGGCCGTCCTCGCTCAACACGATCCCTGAACCCGAAGGGCCCTCACCGCCCAAGTCGATCTTCAACTGGACGACGCTCGGCAGCACCCGGGCCGCCACCTCCTCGACGGTGCCCGCGGGAGCCGCGGCGGCCGCGCGTGGCGTGAGGGGTGCAGCACCGATGGGTGTCTGCGCGGCGATCGGGTGGTGCGTGCGGTCGTCGATGCCCACAACGGCCGCACCGACCCCGCCGCCCACGACCGCGCATACGACAGCGCCGGCGACGACGAGCCCGCGACGAGACTTCTTCAGCTGGATCCTGGGGATCGGAGCGGTATCAGCTTGCTGTGCAGGATGTTTCAGGTCATAGAGTGGAGGCTGGCCGTGCCGCCATTCGTAGCGGAGATGTGACGGGACGTGAGCCTGGTATGGCAGATACGGCTGTCCCGTAGCCGAACTTGAGGGCTGGTCCGTGGAATACCGCGGAGTGTTGGTCATTTGCGTTCGTTCTCTTTCCGGATCGTTGATCAGCCCACATGGCCTCAGCACACGGTCCCCGCGTCGACTGAGAGTGGACTGAGAACTGACTCAACAAATTCCGAGAGATCGAATCGTGACCGTCACACGGCTGAGGAGTTGGTTCTACTCGGGATCGGTGAAGACGGGCCGCTCCCCCGACATCCCGGCGCTGACAGCGGCGATCTGGTTGGGCTTGCCAAGCAGTTCGGTCTGCAACTGGGATTCACGCGACAGCGCCGCCGCGGCGTCATCACTGACCCAGGTCTCGTTGTAGAGGCGCTTGGCGGCGCGCACGGCATCCGGAGACCTCTGCGCGATCTCGCCGGCAAGTATCAACGCGGCGGCGAGCGGATCGTCCGCGGTGTGAGTGACCAAGCCGAGCTCCGACGCCTCACTGCCGGAGACGATGCGACCGGTGAACGTCAACTCCTTGGCGACGTCGATCGGTATCAGCCGGGGCAGTGTCTGCGTGATGCCCATGTCGGGAACGAGGCCCCACTTGATTTCCATGATGGACAACCTCGCGTCGGGAGCCGCTATTCGGATGTCTGCGCCCAACGCGATCTGAAGACCGCCGCCGAAGCAGTTGCCGTGAATCGCGGCAATGACGGGCGCCGGCACCAGCGACCAGTCGTAGGTCACGCGTTGGGCGAAGTTGGCCGGGTGATCGGCGTCTCGGTTCAACAGAACGTTCGTACCGCCCCGCTGGGCCGCGAAGCTCGCGACGTCGAGGCCTGAGCAGAAGCTCTTACCGTCGCCGTGGAGCACGACCGCGCGGATCGAAGGGACACCGGCCACCTGCGCAGCGGCGTTGACCAGGCCATCGAACATGGCGTGGTCGAGCGCATTGTGCTTGTCTGCGCGGAGCATCGTCACGGTGGCCACGCCGGTGCCGCTGATTTCCACTCGAACTCTGTCTTCGCTCACCTGTGGCAACTTACCGCGCAGCGTTACCGCTTTCGGGCGACGTCGGCAGGTCGGCCGTTGGGCGGGTGCGCGCAGCGCGGACCGACGCAGAAAGGTGCAAGCCGATGACCCCGGGAGCGCGAGCGCGCCCGGTGCAGTGGGTGTTAGGCGTCGTTGACTTCAGAAAGAGCCACAAGTGCGTTGCGGATACTTCCGACGACCCTGTCGCACACTGCATACGATCGTCTATGCGCGCTCGGCGTGTCACAATACCTTTGCCAACCGCCTCCGCGAAGGGAACCGATCGTGGGGTCTTCGAGAACAGCCATCCATTGGCCTGATCGCGATCTGTGGGCTGCGCGCGTATTCACAACCCGGGCGACCATCATCGGATTCAACGAGCGGTATCCGTGGGCCGCTGGGGTGATCGCGGTGCCTCTGACAATGATCTGCTTGGTCAGTGTGATCATGCTTCCACTCTTGTTCGTGCCGCTGCTGATACTGGCTGGCGTGACTTTGGTCGTGATCGAGTACTACGCACTGCAGCAGCAAGAACGGGGTAAACATGATGCGCGGCTCGCGGCCGGCAGGAAGTGGACCCGCCGGCGGCGAGACCAGCTAGCAGAGATACCGAGCAACCGGAATTTGCCGCATGTCGAGTTAGAAGCGCGCGCGCGGGCGGAAGCCGCAGAGGCCCAAGCGCAGGCCGCCGAGACGAGGGCGCGGGCGGAGGCCGCGGAGGCACAGGCCCTTGCCGCTGAAGCCGAAGCGCTGGCGGCCGAAGCCGAAGCGCTGGCCACCGAGGCCCGAGCCCAAGCCAAGGCCACCGAAGCCCAAGCGTTGGCCGCGGAACCCGAAGCGCTGGCAGCCGAGGCGCAAGCAGAGGCGGAAGCCGCCGAGGCTCGGGCCCGTGCAGCCGAAGCCCGCGCTTGGGCACGGGCACGCGCAGAAGCCGCCCAAAGCGAATCCCGTGCCGCCGAGGCAAGGAAGCAAGCGGAAGCCGCCGAAACCCAGGCCCGTGCCGCCGAAGTATGGGCTCAGGCGCAAGCCGCAGAAGCCCATGCCCGCGCCGCAGAAGCGAGAAAACAGGCTGAAGCCACCGAAGCCCAAGCCCGCGCCGCAGAAGCGTGGGCACAGGCGGAAGCTGCCGAAGCCCAAGCCCGCGCCGCCGAAGCCCAGGCTTGGGCACGGGCGCGGGGAGAGGCCGCCGAAACCGAGACCCGCGCCGCGGCAGCTCGGAAACAAGCCGAAGCCACCGAAGCCCAAGCTCGCGCCGCGGAGGTGTGGGCGGAATCGAAGGCCGCCGAAGCCCACGCCCGAGCGACCGAGGCTCGAGAGCGCGCGGCCAAGCTGCGACTCGAGGCGGAGGCGGCCAGGTCCCCATGGCCACCGCTTGCCAATTGACGCCGTTCCGACGAAGGTCCGCGAGCAGCTGCTCCCGGTGTGGAACCGGTCACCAATATTCGGTGAAGCGACAAGGCGGACCCGCGACTGCGCAATCCTCACCCTAGATCCAGGGAGTCGGAAGGTCCGTCTAGATAGGCAGTCACCTGAGCATCGAGTGGCACTACGTAACGCACTCCGAACTGCTTGAGAGATGCAGCGATACGCCCGCGATTTGCCGAAGTCTAGCCGATACCCAAAACCCGTGCCGGTCGGTGATCACCGAAAATCGATGTAGCCGTTCGTCTCTCGCAAGTCCAAAGGTAGAGCATGGTGGTAACACGTCGACGTCAGCCCGCCTCGACGCACGAGCCGGCCACCCGCGTTTACACCGCGCATGGTCGTCGATGTCGAGCACTGAGGCCGGCTAGGGCGCCAGACGCAACACACCCAAGCGGATGAGAGGCTGGATCAAGCCGACCTTCTCGGCCGCGGTGAGGTCTCCTGGGAGCTCGCGGACATAGAACGCGTGCATGTTGACGATGAATTCCACTGCCTCGATTGCCATCTCATCAACAGAGAGCACGGTGTTCCCGGTGCCGTCCACAACGTGGACGGTGTGATCTTCGGCGGCGATCGTCAACGTCTGTGCCATATCGTTGATGACCCGGGTTGACGGCGTGACGTTGTCGCTGTCGTACCAGATTCCTGGGAGCGGCTGCCCGAACAGCACCTCATATCGCCGGCAGAAGTCGTCGAAGGAAGCCATCTCTTGGGAGCCGCCGTCCAAGATCGTCGTTTCGGGCCCGCCGCGCTCGCCGGCGGGCGCGTGGTGGACGTAGCTTCCAAAGTACCGCTGGCTGAAGTCGGTGTACTCGGCGGTGAAGAGCACGAACGCGTGCCACGCTTCGTCCACCATCGCCGAAGACATGTCGAACGACTTGTCAGGGGTTGCCGCGGACAGCACGAGGTACTTCTTTGCCTCGTTGAAGAGCTGTTCTGCGGACGCCCGGGTCGCGACGACCCGGTCCCTGACAAGTCGATCGATCACGTAGGGCGCTTCGAACGCCAACGCCTCTTGAAGTCGACCTTCAAGCGCCACGGCGGATCACCGTCTCCCGGACGGATCACAGTTGCCGGGCACAATGCACGAGCAATAGGCGGGACCGGCTCGGCCTGCGGGGCTGGTGATGGTGAGCCTGCCGACGGTGACCTTCTCCGTGGTGGTCTTCTTGTTCATGTTGCTACCTTCCTGTTCCCCGGGCCCCACTGGTCGAAGCCCGTTCGGTGAACCAACTATCGCCCCAAACGACAGCTCGAACAGTCCGCAGACTGGAGGGTTCGGAGGAGGAACCGCGGTCCACCGATCGGCGGACCCAGCGGCCGCCCGGCTCTTAGATGAGTGTCAAGGATCAGCCGAAGCAACTGTCAACCATCAGCCGAAACACTGTCAGGAATCACCCGAAACAGATATGTCCAGCATCAGCCGACCTAATACACCCTCTGAAGTGGGGCGGGCGGGGCTCGAACCCGCGACCAACGGATTATGAGTCCCTTGACGCACCTCCGCCGTTATTCGCCGATGTTCCGAGTTGGCGCTTTACCAGCACATATCTATTCGCAGATATCCGCAGATATCCGCAGGTGTTGGACACGAGTTGTGACATCGTCGTGACACGATGGCCCATTTGAGAGCCGCCTTGCCACGCGGACAAGGGCGGAACTTGATCTCTACCTTCCAATGGACCGCGCTTGACTACCGGAATATTGGTTCGCCAACCATTCAAGATTCATCGCAAACTCACGATGATCTCGAGTCTTTCGATACTCGACGATATAGGCCTTGGCCTTCTTATAGACAGCAGGCACCGAGCCAGGAAACAACGTCATGACAAGGCTCGAATCTACGAGATCCGCCTTCGTGACGGCGCCTAGGCTTTCGTAGATGCCGAGGAGACCATGAAGCTCCGTACGCAGTTCGTCATACTCCTCCTCGGTTAATCCGCCTCTCGTCGGCTCGGACTTCAACACCGGGTCGTACTTGTCGGTGTATCGCAAGCCGCCACGGACGCGTTGCATCTCTGGCGTCATGCTTTGCTCGTGGAGGAACAGCACTGTGGCGACATCCCGCGATTTCCGAGCCTCTCGGTTCGCGCCACTTGCGACTAGCATGGCCAATATAGAAACGATGAGAGCGACAATTCCGAGTACATCTTCAGTCGTCATGTCCGTATGGTATTCAGCCATCTACCTGAAGGTTCGAAAATGCAGCGCCGCACACCTTCTCGCCACGAAATCGCCGACGATACGCGAGTTGGTACCGGCGGCTAGAGGGCGCGTTTGCGGTACCTGTTGAGGACCGCGAGTTCGGCCAGTGTCCAGCCGGTGAACGCGCCCCGCAGCGAGTGCGTGAACTGTCCGGCTTGATTATCGACCGGGATACCACCGGGGTTGGTGATGAGCCGTGCTGCCGCTGTCACAATCACGGCCTCGAGTTCCTCGTTGGGTGCCCAGCCCTCACCGCTCCCGCGCACGTATGCCTTGACCATCGTGGTGACGACGGGGATGGCCTGCTCGGCCGACGCCTCCAACGTTGTGTCGGAGTGCCGGCCGAGGAACAGCAAGACCTGTTCGGCGTCAACCACTTTAGCTACCCGGCTCCACCAGGACAGCTACCGCTTCGGGATGCAGCAAGCCGAGGTCGTACCGTGTGACCACGCGCAAACCAACCTGGTCGTACTCGGCGTAGCGTTCGGTCAGCACTGTCACGGACGGTGCCACGTCGCGGGCAATTGCCACGTTCGACATGTCGGCCAGGATCGCCGTGCCCTCAGGCAGCTTGTTCGTCACGGTGACCGGGATTCCGAACAGCCGATAGGTCGGGCCAGCGGTCAGGTCGGATTCGAGCACGTATTTGTTGGACGTGTCGGATTCCTTGACTTTGCGGATTCTGATGAAGTCAGAGCCGTTGATGAACCACCTGTTGGGCATGACCTCCTGCGCGTTGAGCAACCCGATAGCGTCGAGCAAGTAGTCGGGATCTTCGGGCACGAATCCGCCTTGGGTCACGTTTTCCTGATGCAGCAGGCCGGTGATGGAGTCAGACGAGCCGGTACCAGTCAGCAGGGCTGTGTCGAGAGCGTCGGAAACATCCTTGACCAGCCGTGCCCGCAGTACGGCGTCGATGCCAATAACCGACTGGCGCACCAGCTCATTGGAGTATCGGAGAATCGTCTTGATGCTCTTCCTATCGGTCGGCATCAAGGTCAACTCGTCGAAGTCCACATCGGCGTCATCAGGAATTAGGCCGGATTCACCAACCCACCCGACCGTTGCGCCGCTAACCAATTTTGGGATGCGCAGCACGCCGCTGGTGTCGAAAATGCGTGGACCGCTCGAGAGTACGACGCTCGCGGCTTCGAGGGGTTGCACCAGCAGGCTAGCTACCTGGTCCTGTAGCAACTCAGGATTGGCTGCCGTTGTTTCAGTCATGATGGTGTCCTGTTCTTACAGATAGGGATTGATAAGGGCACGGGTCAACCGCTATTGGGGAGACGTGCCACCAGGACACCTGAAGAGGGTGGGCCGCAGCGCCAGGCCGCGACCCACCTAGCATACCCTTATGGGGTATCTATGCGCTACTGCGCAGAATGTCATGCAGGTTAACTTGTGCCGTTGACTGCGTTGCGCCTTGTCCGATGTAGCCCGTGGGTCGGCGTGCCGCGAGATGCGGCTTGCGAGTCAACAGTTCGTCAATCGCTGCTGTCAGCTTTTCGGCGTCGTCTAGGTGTTCGGGATTGAACGGTAAGTCTTCTGCGTCGGCTAGGCGTCCTGTGGCGCGCACCAGTTCGGCGTGTAGCCGTTGCTCGGCCTTCTGGGCGCGTTGGCGATGCTTGCCGTTTTCCTGGCGTAGTTCCTCGACGTAGGAGCGAGGGAAGGTCTCGGCTTCGGCTTCGGCCTCCGTGGCCGCCGCTTCCTCTTGGCTATCGGCCGCGGTGACTTCTGTGCTGTCATTTGTTTCGCCATCCTGGTCTGGTGTGGGTTCCTGGTCTGTTGGTTCGTCAACTTGCTCTTGCATTGCGCTCTAACCTCCGTGTGAATCCGGTTGATTGAATGTTTTGAGCGAGTACCGGCCGTTGTACGCACTCGCACCCTTTGTGTCGTGGCATTGGATGCGCGGCAGGCCAGACACGGCCTTCTCGCCACCACCAACGGCAAAGCTGGCATGGGTCGGCGTCGAGTTGCCGCACCCACCCCTTGACGAGCGGCTGTTGGTGCATGGCTTCGCCGAACGCTTTTGTGGCACTCTCTAGCGGCTCCGAGCGTGCCAGGCGGCTGACAATTGCTTCAGGCACGTCGGATGCCTCGGCCACTTTGAGAACCGTTGTGGCGGCTTTCGACAGCCGTACAGTGTCGTCGGCCGGTGGCAGCACGCCAACCACCGGAACCGCTTCGGCCGTCCCGAGCATGATGCTCGCCGCGAGGGACAAATCCGCCAACGCGTATGCCTGGCTGTTGGCCTGCGCGACAGCGGCCGCCATCAACGCAACCGCATCCTGTACCGATAGTTCACCGGACAGGTAAAGCGCGTAGAGCACTTGTACTGTGCGGTCGCTGCTGTCGGCCAACGCGATTAGCTCATCCTGATAACTCACGAGGCAATCGCCCGTAAGTCAATACCAGCGGTGTCCAAGGCTTCAGTCCGGCGAGCAGTGCGAATCTGTGCTATCTCGTCATCGGTGTAGCCGAGTCGCTGCAACGCGTATGAGGCCGGCAACAGGCCAGCGGCGAACAACTTGGTCACCGCATCAGCCTCCTGTGCGACGCTCCTCGTCGATGCGTCGGCCCACTTCACCCGTGCATCAACGTTCATCGGGTCGACGCCATCGCGCACTGCGACTATCAACCGGGCTACGTCCTCCCATGAGCGCCCGAATTGCTGCTGCCGCGCTTCGGCTCTCGCAGTGAGCGACGCCTCGGACGCACGTAGCGCATCGGCGCTGGCAGGCTGGTCCGTCAACACCCCGAGCATGTGGGCCGGTAGCGCACTGACGGCCATTATCTGCTGAGTCAACACTCCGACTGCGGCCTCGTAACCGTTCAGATCGGCGGCGTCGAGTTGGCCAAACTTGGCGGCAGGTTCTTCAGCAATCATCATCCTGTTGGCGTCGGGGTATGGGTTGACCGCCTCGGTGTCGCCGGTCGGTTCACCGTCGTCATCGAGCACGGCGGCTTCCTCGAGTTCGATGCCGGTAGCGAACCGACGCGGCCTACCAACGTATTCGGATGAAACCATCATGTCCGCTAACACCTTATTCAGCGCATCGCACAACGGTTTCAAGTCCTCGATTTCGGAGACGCCTTCGTCAAGAATGCGATCAGAGTTCAACAACCGGACTACGGGCGGCACTCCCAACGGGTTAGAGATGGACTCCAAAACACGGAATCCGCTTGTGGTGGCGCCGGTCTGCTGTGCGCGGTAGCGGACTATCTCGTCGGGTCCGTAAAGGACGGCCTCGGTGGTTGTGTCAGTTTCCCAACGCTTCAACGCGTGGGTGATGCGGCGGGTCCCGGGGTCACGCAGGCATGACATTTGCTTGGCAGATTCGACCGTGACAAGGGGTCTGCCGAGCCGGTCGGCCCACACGATTACGTAGCTCTGGCCGAGTAATAGCGCCTCGCGGTGCGCAACACCTGACTCCTGGTCGAGGTCATTGCGTAACCACTCGTCCCAAACATCAACGCCGGTAAAGCCGGTCACGCGTAGGCGCTCGGTCAGCGATGTAACCGCCAGGCGCGGCAGGTTAGACGCCATTCGCCCGAATCGGTCGCCAAGGGCAGTTTTCGCCTCCGGCGATAGGAACGCCAAAGGCTGCGTACCCGAGTAGTACCGTTCGAGCTCAGCGTAGGCTGCTGCCTTCTCTTCAATCTTCTGCAACATCATGGTAAGTGTGTCTGTCACCTAAAGCTCCTAGCTTTCTTTCGTTTTCGATGTGTTGCGCGCCAAGTAGCGCGACTGTGAGTCATGACCAAGCACGCGGCCAGATCCATCTTTCTCGCAGTTCTCGACCGGGACGCTTTCGATAGCCGAATGCCCCGCGCATCCTCCACGATGACGGCGGCTGCGACGTGTTCGGCCAATTGCCGATCACCTGAATGCGACATGCGACCGTTCACCGCTGCGCTATAAAGGTCACCCGTTGCCGCAGTCAACCGCGACGGCGAGTGCGGAAACTCAACTACCGGCAGCTTCTCGGCCTCCAACGCTTGCAGTGTGCGGGTCCAGCGGAACGGGTCGGCGACAATCTCGACCACGCGCCAGCGTCTACATGCCTGTCGTATCTCGTTTTCAACCTCGGAGATAGGCACGCGATACGAGTCATCACCGTTGGTGCGTTGCCACACGCGGATGGTGTCGAAATGCGGTTCGGCCGAAACCGTCCCGACCAAAAGGGCTGTCGTGTCGTCACTGAACGAGCCATCAAGGGCAACGACGACCTCCGCCCCGTCCGGGACCGGCTTGCCCGTGCTCAGGTCGTCCCACACACCAGGCGGCAGAAACCCACCCTCGGTTCCGGTGGCGAACTGACACAACCGAGCCCGCCGAAACGTCGCCTCACGAGTCTTCGGCGGTAATAAGGCGTGCATCGCGTCGCGGTGCAAAAAATCGTCGAGGGCCGGGTTGGCCAGCTCCCAGCAGTGTTGACAGTCAACCGGGTGATCCTCGAAGCCGCCCGCCGAGAACTCGCGCCAAACCATCGACATGTCGTCGGGGTTGTCGGCGGCGTAGTTCCGAAGATCCAGCAGGACCTGATCGTCTAGGTTCGGCCCCGGCGTACCTATGCAGACCAGAGTGGAATGCTCGCGTTTCCCCTGCGCCAGCGTCAGCACCTCGTATGAGTCGCGGTTGGCTACACCGGCCTCGTCGAGAATCGCCAGCGTGTAGTCCAGCCCTTCCAAGCGTTTCGGCTCGGCCGGTAGGCAGTGAAACGAACTGTCCGTGTTCGGGATATAGAGCCGTTCCTTGAACACCTGACAGCGGGAGGAGAGGTCCTCGTCGAGTTCCACCATGCGGCGGGCGATGTTGAACACGATCCCGGCCTGGCGTTCGTCGACAGCGACGACGCACACCACCGAACCCTCGCCACCCGTGAACAGTTCGTAGACGCCCCACGCAGACATGAGCGAGCTTTTTCCGGACCCACGCGGCAGCATCCAGCCCGCTGTACGCGGCCGAGGATTTGCATCCAGAACTGACCCGACTAGGTCACGCTGCCAATCCCTCAGCCGCAGCGGCGACCTCGCACCCGTGCCTTTCGGCACCTTCACGAACTTCTGGCAAAAATCATCGAATCGCGCCGAACCCGTCGACCGTGGCCGCCAGGGCAACACACTGTCATCAACTGCTGCCTTGGGTCCGGCTCTCATGGCAGGCTCCAGGTATGGCAAGCATGAAGGGTCCTTACACCGATTTCGAGATTGTCTGGGCATACGGAGCCCCGTCGGGGCTCAAGGAACAAATCACAGACGAGACGAAGCTCCAAGTCACCGAGGCCGGCGTTCTGCACATCACGAATACCGCTGGCGGGTCGGCAATTACCTGCGCGCCTCATACGTGGAAGTTCGTGTTCCAGCATCAGACGTTGGAACCGAGGCCAATTGCGGCGTTCGACTGACTTCACGTAGACCACCTAGTGGTGTGTAACGCGCCCTGCGGCTTGCCTACGGGGCTTGCGTCGGTCGGTTGACCTCTTCCCGGCTGGGTTGCTCTGCGGCTACCTGGGCGAGCTGACCCTGCTGCTCTGTTGCAGGGACCGCATCGGACAACAATGTCGCGGAGGCGAATTGGTTTGCTCTGGGCTTTGCGTGTCCAGGCTTCGGGCGTGTGGTCGCCTTGTAGGTCGTCGGTGGCGCCGCAGTCGGTGCAGAAGGGTTGGAGTCGTCTGGCTTGGCGGGATAGCTGGTCCCATCTCCAGTCGTAGCCGCGTTCCCTTTTGTTGCGGGTGTCCTTACGGTGCTCGGGGCAGCGAGACTGCTGGGACAGTTCCCCGCAACGGGGTACGATGCATGGCTTTAGCATGTGTTGTCTCCCGGCTGTGCGATGGCGTGGACTTGGTCGCGGATGGCTGCGACTTCTTCTGTTGTGAGTGCGAGGAAGTTGTTGCAGAAGGCGCTGAGCGCGAGGAGTTGTCGATAGGTGAGTGTCATGGCGAGTTCGCCGAGGCGTTCGTCGTTGATGCGCAGGGCGACGCCGAGTTTGTTGTCGGGGCCTGCGAAGAAGTAGCCATCGACTGCGTGCGGGTAGACGGCGATGACGTCTTTGGGTAGTTCAAACTCTTGCGCCTTGTCGAAGAAGTCGCTCACTTCTTAGCTCCTGTCACGCGGGGATCGAGTAGGTTTTCGACAGCGGGGATGTGAGGGCAGTCGACGAACTCGAGTTCGTCGCAAGTGCAAGACCAATCCTCCTTCGGTGACCAGCGGACGGCGTATCCGTCCACGATGGCGAGGACTGTTGGTTGGCGTGCGCGTGTTCCGATGACGCGCAGGATTTGGATTTTCATGTCGCTCATTGGTTTCTTTCCTCGTATCGGGTAAGCCATGGACAGGTGTCGTTGTGGAGAATCTGTATCCACCACATGCCGATTTCGTCGTCGTGCACTAGTCGTGCGTCGTTGTTGCAGTCTGGGCACTTGACGGTGTGGAGGGTGTCGGCGATTCCGCGGATTGCGGGCGGTATTCGGCGACGCTCAGCTCGGTTCACTGTTCTCCTCCCTCCATGCTTTGAATGCTCTGCGGCTCCGGTCGTCTCGCCATTTGAGTCGTTCGCGTGCTTCGCGCGCTGATGTTGGCGGCGGGTCGAGTTCGCCGATTGCCGCTATGTCGTCAGGGTCGGCGGTTTCTTCGGGGTTGCGCTCGCCGCGCATCGGGGCTGTGATGCTGATTTGGTTGCCGATTATGACGAACTTGCCGCACAGGGGTTCTCGGTCGCCGGATGGCGAGTGGCGGCGTAATCCGCCGTGGCGGTCCTTGTGGATGCTGAGGTAGGCAGAGCCGCCTTTGTCCGGCGTGAAGGCGCTGTCCACCTTGACGCGGATGCTGGTGCCGCCGATGGCGCGTTTCTTGGCTGCGGTTCCGGTTGGACCGAATGCTCGGGAGTCTGAGCCTTTGGCCAGGTGGTCGATTCCGACGACGCAAGCGCCGGTCCTCGTCAGGGGCTTGATGACTCGGGTGTGTACGTCGGTAAATTCGTCGGCCGAGTTGCTTCCTGCTCCGAACAGCGGCAGTAGTTCGCCGATGCTGTCGATGATTACGAGGGTCGGCTTCCAGTCGGTCATGTCGTCTATGACGGCGATGGCTTGGTCGCGTTCGGCCGGCTCGACGTACAGGAATCGGTTGGGGTTGCGTAAGACAGACTCGTCTGCTCCGAATCCGAGTAGTCGGCTCACGGTGGACTCGACGCCGTTGTGGTCGAGGTCGAGCCTCAGCACGCGTCCACCTGCCTTCAGCTCTTCGACTGTGGCGTAGTCGCAGAGCAGCGTCTTGCCGCTCTCCGGGTCTCCGAAGACGATGTTGAACTGGCCTCGGTAGAACAAACCCTTACCGTCGGAACGTCTGCATACCTCGGGTGTGGGTGGTTCTGGTATCCCGTCGTCGAGTAGTGCGCCGATGTTTACGTATCCGCACTGTGGGTTGCGCACGGGATGCACCTCGGATGCACTGACGTAAGGGTGCAGGTCGGTGGGTTGGGTTGCAACCGTACCCCTATATGGGTTGCAACCCGGTTGCACTGCATCATCCGGTTCAACTGTGGGTGGTGGCACATCTGCGTAGGGGTCGTCGTATACCGCTGTGGTCATGCGGCGACCTCCCATCGCTCGGCGATGGTTCGTGCGATTCGGCGTTGCCGGTCGTCGGCACGCCACATCTCGCGCAACGCTTGGACGTCGGGCCAGGGCGACAACCCGGCCGCTAGTAGGTGTTCAACCGCGAGCGCGTAGCCCTTTGTCGGGCGCGGTTTGCAGCGATGGCACCACGGGTCGCGGCAGCCGCATTCGAGCGGTGGTACGCGGTAGGTGGCTTCGCGTCGTCGTCCTAGTCCTTCGATATACTCGTAGGCACACTGGCGGGTGTAGGCCTCGGCGTCGTTGTCGGCGTCGGGGCCGACTTCTTTTCGGTTGTTCATGCTGTGGCTGCTGCCTCCTCTAGGCGGTTCACGTAGTCCTCAAGGCTTTGCGCGGTTACGAAGGCGCGGCGCCCGATGTTGACGCGGGTCAACTGGTGCGACTTGAAGAGTTCGTAGATGGTTGTGTGGCCGATGCCGCCGAGGATTGCTCGAGCTTCTGGCACCGGAACCAACAGTGGACTGGGTTTGGGTTCCATTGCTGGACTCCAATCATGTTGTAGTTGTCTGAGTTTCAGTTGTTCGGAGGCCTAACGGTCTCCGCTTGATGCGCACTGTGGAGTTGTCAAACATCCGCCGGTGTTCCGGCGACTCGCTTTGAATCCGGGCGAGCATTGACACTAGATTAGTGACATGACACTATTACTGGTAGCAGTGTCACTAAGATTTCGATTGACACAGGGAGGACCACCCGAAATTGGAGACGTTTCTGCTTCCCGACGGGGGGCGCTTGTGGGAAGAGCCTGGGTCGCGCAGACACAAGGTTGGTGACCGTTGGCTGCCATCGCCGGTCATCTATGAGTATCCGGGCGATAAGAAAGAGCCGGCCTACCGCCTGAAATTCGAGGTGTGGGAAGGCGTACCCGTTTGCACCGAAATCCGCTTGATGGCGAAACAGGCTGAGCGCGTACACATTCGACCGAAAGATGTGAAGCTAGTCGCTAACAGGTTGGAAAATTCGCTTCACGACTGGCTTGCGTTCCTTGAGTACGAGCGGATCGCGCCAGGCAAGTTCGTGCGACGCGACATTCCCTCCGAAGAGCAGATACGTGCGACCCGCAGAGTCATCCAGACCGCCCGTGGGCAGACACGTCGAAAGATGACGGACGAGCACTTAAGAGCTGTGGCGAACGCGGTTAGCACTGCAACGGGACCCCCAGTAGAGGCTGTATCGGCAGTTTTCGGCGTATCCATCCGTACCGCGTGGCGGTACATCGAGAAAGCGCGCGAGGAGGGGTTCATTGATGAGTAAGCGACAGCAGTTGCCTCCACAGATTCGCAAGGTGGAAGTGAAGGACCGCGCGAGCGGCAAGACTGTTGTGCGATACCAGGTGACGGTCGACGCTGGCATCAGTCCCGAGACGGGTAAGCGGAAGCAGACGCGGAAGCGGTTCACGACAGAGAAGGATGCCCGCGATTACCTCTCGACCACGCAGGCTGCGGTCGCTGCCGGAACCTACGTCGCCCGCAGCAAGCGGACGGTGCGCCAGGTTATTGACGAGTGGTTGGCCTCGAAGCACAACCTGAAACCGTCGACTGTGCTCGGGCACAAATCGAAGCTGTCCGCAGTCAAGGACGAGCTGGGTGAGGTCGAGGTTCAGAAGCTGACGAAGGGCCACCTTGACGACCTGGTGAAGCGGCTTCGGGCCGGTGAGGTCGAAGGACGTTCGGCCTGGTCTCCGCGGTCGGTCAACTACATGCTGTCGATTCTCACGTCGGCACTTGAGTCCGAGTGCAAGCAGGGCAACGTCGTGCGTAACGTCGCGGCGCTCGTCGAGCGTGTCGACGAGTCAGGACGTGCGGAGATGAAGACGCTGACCGAAGATGAGATGTTCCGCATCCTCGACCATGAATGCCGCGACCGGCATTTGTGGACACTCGCGCTGTATGGGCTTCGTCGGGGCGAGATTGCGGGGCTGAAGTGGTCGTCTGTCGACCTCAGCGCAGGGACTGTGACTGTTGAGGAGAATCGTGTGGTCGTCGAACGCCAAGTGCTGACCGGGACGCCGAAGTCGAGGAAGTCAAGGCGAATCCTTCCGATGCCTACCGAGGTTGTCGATGTGCTGAAGGCTGCGCGCAAGCGTCAGCTCGAGGATCGCCTTGCCGCCGGTTCGCAGTATGGCAGCGGCGAGTATGTCGCGAGTAACCAGCTTGGCGAGCCATTGCATCCTGACGCGATTACGTCGCGGTGGGAGAAGTTGCTCAGAGATCTAGGTATCCCGGCTGTGCGGCTACACGACGCTCGTCATTCGTGCGCGACCTTGATGCATCTGCGTGGGGTACCGATAGCGGTCATCGCCGCGTGGCTGGGGCATGCGTCGGCGGCTTTCACGATGGCGACGTACGCGCACAGCCAGGACGATGCGTTGAAGGCAGCGGCGAGTAGTTTCGGGCGAGTTGTGACAACTCGTGACACGGAGACCGGCGTTACCTGAATCGCGTGGAGCATAAATGCGCGTTTACCTAGGCTTTCTGGTGGGGCGGGCGGGGCTCGAACCCGCGACCAACGGATTATGAGTCCGCGGCTCTAACCGACTGAGCTACCGCCCCGGCGCGTTGCGCGGCACCATCGTCCCATATCGCGATGTGCCCACCTTGCAGCGACTAATTCGCTCCCAGCGAATTTTTCGCTGCGAGGTGGGCACCTACAGCAATGGCCCCTCAGAGGTGGGCATCTACAGCACTGGCCCTCAGAGGTGGGTATCTACAGCACTGGCCGGGAGCCGTCAGGCGATATCGGCGTACACCGGCTGCCCGTCGTCACCGATCGAGTACCGCTCGGTGCCCGAAGCCACCCGCGGCGCGTCGGCGCCCAGCGATACCGCGATCTTGTTGCACGCGTTGCGCATGACATCCAGCGTCAGCTCCAACGACTGCTTCTCCGAGAAATTCCGCCGCACCTCCGCCGCCACCTCGGCGTCGATGCGCGCCGGCGACCAGATCAGCGCGTCGACGTACCGCAGCGCCGCCTTCTGCGCCTCGGTCAGGCTCTCGGCGGATTCATAGTCCTCGATCTGCCCATACATCTCCTCCGAGCCGCCGGAGTCCAACGCGTCGCCGTCGCGCAACGACTTGCACAGCCTGCAGTTGTGCTGCATCGCGCCACGCAATCGGACGATCTCCGTGGTCACCGGATCGAGCGCCCGCAACCGCGCCACCGCCGGTGCGAACCCGTTGAGCAACGCATCGACGGGATCGGACTCCGGATCCCATTCCACGACGCTGACGTAACCGGGTCTCCCTAAGCCCAGCGCTTCACAGCCCGCCCACACCCGCGGCACGAAGTCCGCGATGAAGGTCGCGACGACAGTCCGAAATACGTTGTCGCCCAGAGTATCCGATAGTCGCTTACGCTGGTTGTCACCGATACCCGACACGTCGGTCGCGAACTGCTCGGCGAACGCCGCCACCACCCGGTCCGCTTCGGTGGACTCGTCGAGCAGGTCGACTTGCACCGCCAGCGGCGGCAACGACAGCGACCTGCCGCACGTCAACCGGATCAGCGTGTCCCGTTGGCTGTCACCCGACGACATCGCCACCAAACCGGCGATCCGATCGGCAAGCTCATCAGCGCCCACGCCCCGATTATTGCGCCTGACTGACGGAGGACATGTGAAAGTCCGGAATCCGCAACGACGGCATCGCCGCCCGCGTCGCCCAATCACCCCACTCGCGCGGCAACGTGAACTCGCTGACCCCCGCTTCCGTCGCGCGGCGCAGCAGGTCCAACGGGCTTTCGTTGAACCGGAAGTTGTTGACCGCCGCCGTCACCTCGCCGTCCTCGATCAGATACACGCCGTCACGGGTCAGTCCGGTCAGCAGCAGCACCGACGGGTCGACCGCCCGCAGGTACCACAGTGTGCTCAGCAGCAGACCACACTCGGTCGCCGCGATCATGTCCCTCAGGTCAGACTCCCCACCGGTCATCAGCAGGTTGCCTGCCGGCACCGCCGGCGCCGTGTCGAATTCCGCGGCGGCGGCCCGCGAATACGCCAGCGCGTTGATCGCGCCGTCGCGGATCCAGTCCACCCGCTCGATGTCCATGCCGTTGTCGAACACCGAAATCCGTTCCGACGACGTCGACGTCGCGACGAACGGCGTGCAGGCCAGTCCCGAGGCGAACGGATCGGAGTACAGCGTCAACGGCAGATCGGTGAGCCGCTCCCCCGCCCGCGTGCCGCCGCCCGGCGCCGACAACGCCGTGCGACCCTCCTGCGCGCCCCGGCCGTCCATCGCCCATGTCAAAAAGATCATCAGGTCTGCCACCGCCGACGGGGGCAGGATCGTCTCGTAGCGGCCGGCGGGCAGCTCCACCGTGCGCCGGGCCCACCCCAGGCGCGTCGACAACTCCTCGAGCATGGAATCGATGGGCACACCGCCGAAGTCGGCGGCGTTGACGCCGACCCACGCGCTTGCGCCGTCACGTTTGCCGTTGATCTCCACCGAGCCGGTCGGCTGCGTGTAGCGCCGCCGCAGCCCGCCCGACGTCGCGACGAACGTCGTCTCCAGGATGTGCCGGGCATACCCGTACAACCGGTCGCTGCCACGAAACGCACGGGCGAGGCCGTCAGCAACCGGCAGAAACACCTCCGCTCCTGTGTTCGGCACCGGAGCATCCCAGTCCGGTGGTGCATCGCCACCGGCCAGCAGCGGCGCGCTGTCGCGGGCCTCGAGCGCCGAGCGCGCCGCCTCCTGCGATGCCGCCACCAGACCCGCGATGGTCGACGGGTCCACCTCGCTGGATCGCACCGAACCGACATGTGACGCGCTTCCCTTGCGCACCACCGAGATCACCGTCGTGTAGCGCCGCCTCGACTCGCCGTTGGTGGTCATCGAGTTGCCCGCCCACCGCAACGACGCGTCGGCCTGGTCGGTCACCAACACGACCGTGTCGTCGGCCCCTCCCAACCGGGCCGCCTCCGCCAGCGCGATCTCCACCACCTGCTGTGCGCCGATCATCGCTTACCGCCCGCCCTCGGCGCGGGTGTTGAGCACGTTCACCCCGCGGAACAACGCCGACGGACAACCATGGCTCACCGCGGCCACCTGGCCCGGCTGCGCCTTACCGCAGTTGAACGCGCCGCCGAGCCGCCACGTCGACCGACCACCGACGGCCTCCAGCGAACCCCAGAAGTCGGTCGTGGTCGCCTGGTACGCCACGTCGCGCAGCTGGCCGTCGAGCCGGCCGTCGCGGATGCGGAAGAAGCGTTGCCCGGTGAACTGGAAGTTGTAGCGCTGCATGTCGATTGACCAGCTCTTGTCTCCGACGATGTAGATACCGTCGTCGACGCGGGCGACCAAATTCTCGGTGCTCACCTCGTCGGCGCTCGGCTCCAGCGACACGTTGGCCATCCGCTGGATCGGCACGTGGTGCGGCGAATCGGCGTAGGCGCACCCGTTGGAGCGCTCCTCCCCGAGCCGCGGTGCGAACACTCGCTCCAGTTGGTAGCCGACGAAGATACCGTCACGCACCAGGTCCCACTTCTGCGCCTGTACTCCTTCGTCATCGAAACCCACCGTCGCCAAACCGTATTCGACGGTCCGGTCGGCGGTCACGTTCATGACCGGTGAGCCGTAGCGCATCGCGCCCAGCTTGTCGGGCGTGGCGAACGAGGTCCCCGCGTACGCGGCCTCGTATCCGATCGCCCGGTCGTATTCGGTGGCATGGCCGACCGATTCGTGGATCGTGAGCCACAGATTCGACGGATCGATGACGAGATCCGTCGGCCCCGCCGTGACGCTGGGCGCCTTGACCTTCTCGCCCAGCCACGTCGGCAGCATGGCCAACTCCTCGGTCCAGTTCCACACCTCGTCGCCGGCGACGTACTCCCAGCCCCGCGCGGTCGGCGGGGCCAGCGTTCGCATCGTCTCGAACGTCCCCGCCGCGGCATCGACGGCGACCGCCTCCAGCGACGGCTGCACCCGCACCCGCTGCTGGGTGATCGTCGAACCGAAGGTATCGGCGTAGAATGTCTGCTCCTTGGCGGTCTGCAGTCCCGCCGAGACGTGATTCACGCCGTCCGCGGCCAACAGCCGCCCCGAGTATTCGCCGAGCACGGCGAGCTTGTCGGTGGTTGCGACAGTGAACGGGTCGACGTCGTAGTCCGAAACCCAAGTGACATCGGAGTACACGGGCTCGGCGGCCAGCTCGATGCGCTCGGCGTTGAGCGCAGCCAGCGTCCTGGCCACCCCTACAGCGCGACGCGCGGTCTGGGCCGCGACATCCGCGCGGAGCTCGGCATGCGACGCGAAGCCCCACGTCCCGTCGACGATGACACGGACCGCCAGGCCGATCTCCCGGTCGACGACCGCGGTCTGCAGGACACCGTCGCGCAGCTGCACGAACTCCGAAGTGACCGCCTGGATGCGAAGGTCGGCGTAGCTGGCGCCCGCGGCCACGGCCGCCGAGGTTGCCGCCTCGGCCAGCTCGCTCCTCGGCAGGTCGAGGAAGTCTGCGTCGACGCGTCGGGTAGCTGCCACGACACCACCGTAGTGGTGGCGCCGCCGGGAAGCTTTAATGACTCGGATGGCACAACGCCGCCGCACGACCACGACCGCGTACGCACTCCTGGCGCCGAGCCTGTTCGGAGTCGTCGCGTTCATGCTGCTGCCGATGCTCGTGGTGGTGTGGCTGTCGTTGCACCGGTGGGACCTGCTGAGCCCGATGGAGTATGTGGGCCTGCGCAATTGGCAGTCGGTGCTGACCGATCCGACGTTCGGCACCTCGCTGGTCGTCACGCTGCTGTTCGTCGTGCTGGTCGTGCCCGCACAGACCCTCCTCGGATTGATCGCGGCATCGCTGCTGGCACGCGGGCTGCCCGGCAGCGGTTTCTTCCGAACGTTGTATGTGCTGCCGTGGATCTGTGCGCCGCTGGCGATCGCGGTGCTGTGGCGCTGGATCCTGGCACCCACCGACGGCGCGGTCAGCACCGTCCTCGGCCGCCAGATCGAATGGCTCACTGATCCGACGCTGGCACTGCCGGTGGTGTCGGCGGTGGTCGTGTGGACCAACGTGGGATACGTGACGCTGTTCTTCCTGGCCGGCATCCTCAACATTCCCGAGGACATCCACAATGCCGCCCGCACCGACGGCGCGACGACGTGGCAGCGGTTCCGGCACATCACCCTTCCGATGTTGCGGCCGACGTTGTTCTTCGTACTGGTGACCGGAATCATCAGCGCCGCCCAGGTTTTCGACACCGTGTACGCGTTGACCGGCGGTGGCCCGCAGAACCGGACCGACCTGGTGGCGCACCGCATCTACGCCGAGGCGTTCGGCGCCGCAGCGGTGGGCCGGGCCGCGGTGATGGCGGTTGTACTGTTCGTCCTGTTGGTCGGTGTGACCATCGTCCAGCAGCTCTATTTCCGTCGACGGATCAGCTATGACCTCACCTAGCCGCGTCACGTCCGCCGCCGTCATCTACCCCATCCTGCTGGCGGGCGCGCTGATCACGTTGGCGCCGTTCATCCTCGGCGTCCTGGCCTCACTGCGGGATCCGCGCACCTTCGACACCGAGTCACCGCTGTCCTTGCCTCTGCCGCCAACCCTGCAGAACTACGCGAACCTGGCCGACGCCGGCTTCGGCCGGGCCGTCGTCGTGACCGCGCTGATGACGGCGGTGATTCTGCTCGGCCAGCTGACGTTCTCCGTGCTGGCGGCGTATGCGTTCGCACGGCTGCAGTTTCCCGGCCGCGACGCGCTGTTCTGGGTGTATGTCGCGACGCTGATGGTACCGGCGACGGTCACCGTCGTCCCGCTGTACCTGATGATGGCCGAGGCGGGGCTGCGTAACACCTTCTGGGCGTTGGTGCTGCCGTTCATGTTCGGTTCGCCGTACGCGATCTTTCTGTTGCGCGAGTACTTTCGCACCATCCCCGGCGATCTGGTCAATGCGGCTCGCATCGACGGTGCCAACACGTTGGACGTGATCGTGCACGTGGTGTTGCCCGCGAGCAGACCGATCCTGGTGACGCTGGCGCTGATCACCGTTGTCTCGCAGTGGAACAGCTTCATGTGGCCGCTGGTGGTCACCAGTGGCGGCCAGTGGCAGGTGCTGACGGTCGCGACGGCGGGGCTGCAGTCACGCTACAACGCGCAGTGGCCGCTGGTGATGGCGGCGACGACGGTCGCCATCGTGCCCCTGCTGGTGTTGTTCGTCGCGCTGGGTCGCCACGTCGTGCGCTCGATCGTGGTGACGGGGTTGAAATGAGCGTGCGGCCGAGGTTTTCCACGCTCTTCGCGACAGGTGTGGCGATGACGGGTGTGCTGCTGCTGGTCGTGGCCATGCTGCTGGGGCAACCGAATGACGCGGGCGGCCGGAAGGTCGTGACCGTGCGGTTGTGGGATGAGCAGGTGGCCGCGGCCTACCGCGCGTCGTTCTCCGAGTTCGAAAGTGCGCATCCCGGCATCGAAGTGCGCGTGAACGTCGTCGCCTACTCGACGTATTTCGACAGCCTGCGCACCGACGTCGCGGGCGGTGGCGCCGACGACATCTTCTGGATCAGCAACGCCTACTTCGCCGAATACGCCGACAGCGGCCGCCTGATGGACATTGAGATGGCGGCCTCGCGGGCGTGGGAGCCGTCGGTGGTCAACCAGTTCACCCGCGACGGAACGCTGTGGGGTGTACCGCAACTCACCGACGCCGGGATCGGGCTGTACTACAACGCCGATCTGCTCTCGGCGGCGGGAGTCGAGCCGAGCGAGTTGGCCACGCTGCGCTGGGCACTCGATCCGGCCGTCGACACGATGCGACCACTGTTGGCCCGACTCACGCTCGACCACCAGGGCCACACGGCCGACGCAGCGAACTTCGACACGCAGCGGGTCCGGCAGTGGGGGTACAACGCCGCCAACGACCTTCAGAGCATCTACCTCAACTACATCGGTTCGGCGGGCGGGGTGTTCGCCGTCGGCGACCGGTTCGCGTTCGACAACCCGCAGGCCGCCCAGGCGTTCAGGTATCTGGTGGCGCTGATCAACACCGATCACGTCGCCCCGCCCGCATCGGCCACCAACGACAACGGCGACTTCTCCCGCAACCAGTTCCTCCAAGGCAACATCGCGCTGTTCCAGTCCGGGACGTACAACCTGGCAGCCATCGCCGACGCCGCCCCGTTCCGCTGGGGCGTCGCGATGCTGCCCGAAGGATCCGCCGGCCGCATCAGCGTGACGAACGGGATTGCCGCCGCCGGCAATTCGGCCACCGCGCACCCCGAGGCGGTGCGCGAAGTGTTGGCCTGGATGGGCAGTGCCCGCGGTAACGCGTATCTCGGCGCCGGCGGCGCGGCGATCCCCGCGGTGCTCGACGCGCAGCCCGTCTACCACGAGTACTGGCGTTCGCGCGGCGTCGACGTCAGCCCGTTCTTCGATGTGCTCGACGGCCCCCGCATCGAGGCACCCGGGGGCGCCGGTTTCGCCGCGGGATTCGACGCGCTCAAGCCCTATTTCGACGAGATGTTCCTCGGCCGGCGCGACGTCGCGACGACGCTGGCCGAGGCTCAGGAAGCCGCGAACGCCGCCGCGCAGCGATAGCACTCACCGAGACTGCGGTTTCTGACGAGATTCGATGATATTCCGTCATAAACAGCAGCCTCGGCGAGGTGAGGATCATCGGGTGACGGCGCTGGTGCCCGCCACCGTCAACTCCAGCGCCAACGCCGTCCCGCACACTGCGGCGACGATGAGGAACGCCCACCAGTCAATGGCTTTCGGACCCGACGGTGCGGCCGAGATCTGTCCGGCACCACCGCGTGCGGTGATCGCATCGCCCATCTCGTCGGCGCGGCGCAGCGCGACGGTGATGGCAGCGGCCAACAGATCGATCGCCTCGAGCCACCAACGACGCCACCGTCCGCGACGGCTCGGGTGCACCTGCTTCGGGCGCAGATTGCGTGCGGCGTAGAGCACGCGAAACTCGTCGATCAGCATCGGGAACGCACGCAGCGCCAGCGCCAGCGCGACCGCCCACTCGTCGACCGGTATCCGGAACAGCCGCAGCGGTCGGCCCAGCTTCGCGACCGCGGGCGCGATTTCGGCGACGTTCGTCGTCCACGACACCATCGCCCCCAGACCGAGCAGCACGATCGACAGCGCGGTGATGCGCAGGAAGTTCAGCAGGCCACCCAGCCCGATGTCGACCGAACCCATGGAGATGATCGGGCTGCCGCCGGCGAAGGTCGCCGTCAAGCCGCCGAGAAAGAGCAGGAACCACAGCCACCCGGGGATCGACGGGAGCACGCCGCGCGGGATGTTGGCCAGCCGCGCCGAGATCAGCACGATCACCGCGACGGCACCGATCGGCACCCAGCCCGGATAGAACGTCATCAACACACCGATGGCCGCGACCAGCAGAAGCTTCGTACCGGCCCAGAGTTGATGAACCACGCTGTTGCCGGGCACGGGCCGCAGCAACACGACGCCCCTGCGCTGCCGACGCTTCGTCGGCGCCGTCATGACAGTCCCCCCGCCGTCGTCGGTGCGGGCACCAGCACGCCACCTTCCAGATGCAAAGTGCGCGGGCACAATTCCTCCAGCCCGGCGAAGTCGTGGGAGATCACGACGACGGTGAGCCCGACGCGGCGGCGCAGGTCGACCAGCAGCCGAAGCAGACCCCGCTGACTCGCGCCGTCCAGGCCGGCAAGCGGCTCGTCGAGGATGAGGGCCCGCGGCGAGCGGGCGAGCAGCCCGGCGAGGACGACGCGACGCATCTGTCCCCCGCTGAGCTGGTCGATGCGCCGGTCGGCCAACGTGGAATCGAGGCCGACGGTCGACAGCGCCTGGTTGACCCGACCGCGGTCACGCGGAGAGAACCCGGCGGCGGACGCGATCTCGAGGTCGACCCGGCTGCGCATCAGCTGCAACCGCGCCGCCTGGAACGAGATCGCCACGGCGCCAACCTGTTCTGATGCCGGCTTCCCGTCGAGCAGGCATTCGCCCGCGGTCGGCTCGGTGAGACCGGCCATGATCCAGGCCAGCGTCGACTTGCCCGACCCGTTGAGGCCGTGGATCAACAGGCCGTCGCCCTCATGGACCGTGAAGGTGATGTCGCGCAGCGCCGTGGCGGCCCACGGTGTGCCGCTGCCGTACTCGTGGCTGACCTCCACGAGTTCCAGCACGGGAGCGGCATCGACGCCGGCAGCGACGGTCCCGGCCGGAGCATCGGCAGATTCCACCATGTCGGCGTTGTCGGCTGCGCCGCCGTTACCGGACAGGTCGACCGTGCGATCGGCCGCGTCGGCCTCGTCGTTGTAGTGGGTGATGTGCACCAGCGACATCTGGTGGCGCCGCGTCAGCCCGGACAGCACCGACATCAGTCCCTCACGGCCCTCCTGGTCGACCATGCTGGTGACCTCGTCGGCGATCAACAGCGACGGTTCGCGCGCCAGCGCCGCCGCGACGGCGAGCCGCTGCAGTTCGCCACCCGACAACCCGCCGGTGTTGCGTTCGGCCAACCCGTCGAGGCCCACCTCGGCGAGCAGCTGGCCGACGTCGGTGGCCTTACCGGGGGGCAGCCCCCAGACCACGTCGTCGGCGACGCGGGTGCCGAGCACCTGGCTCTCCGGGTGCTGCATGACGACCGCCGTGCCGCCGATGCGGCCCAGCCCGACGGCGCCCGGCCGTTCGATGGCGCCCGCCGTCGGCTCCCGCCCGGCCAGCATCAACATCAGCGTCGTCTTGCCCGAGCCGTTGGCACCCGTCACCGCGAGGTGCTCACCCGGTTCCACGCACAGCGAGACCGGCCCGAGCGCGTCGTGGTCGGCGGTCGGATAGCGGAACCGGACATCGCGCAGCCGCGCGGGCACCGGGGCGATAGCGCCGACGTCTTTGGAGGACTCCAGTTTGTGGACGTCGGGGATGCCCGAGAGCCGCTCCATCACCCGCGACAGGGCCCACCACCCGACGAGGCTGACGAAGGTGATCGATATCACGCCGGCGCTGAAGAACAACAGCGGCCAGTAATCGAGCGCCGTGGCGAAGTCGCGCTTGAGGCGCTCGGCCGCACCCTCCATATCGGCGATGCGGGCGATCACCGCGGCGAGGCCGTTGATGTTGGCGGTGACGGACTCGAAGATGAGGTGACGCAGCCGCGACAGGATCGACAGCGCCGCCACCACCGCCGTCCCGAACACCGCTCCGGCGATCAGCGCCGCGAACAGCACGGTCGGCGTGCCGCGTCCGCGGCGCTTGACGATGCCGGTCAGTCCGCCGATGTAGGCGCAGTTGACGACGGTCATGAACCCGCCCATGCCCGCGATCAGGAACGCGATGATGCCGCCGGCGATGGTCGCGGTGAGCAGCACCCGCAACCGGTAGCGGTAGGCCAGCAACCCCATCGGCACCGTGCCCAGCAGAGAAAGCCCCGCCGCGAACGGAACGACCACGGAGATGATCGCGGTGGCCGCGCACAGCGCCGCCATGACGGAGGCCTGCGCGAGTTCGACGGGACGCAAACGACCGGTATGTCGAGTTCGGGCCCCGGTCGCGGTCATTGCACGATTCTGCCAGTCGCGATGGGAGCGGCCACACTGCGCTGGGATCGATCGGGGCGGATTCGGCGTTTGGAACACCTAATCTGGCGGCATGACCCAGACGCTCGGAGCCGATCTGTTGTCCGTGGTCGCCCGGATCAACCGACTGGCCACGCAGCGAGCCCGCCTGCCCCTCGGGTATGCCCAGGCGCGACTGCTGTCCACGATCGAGGACCAGGGCGAGGCCCGCATCTCCGATCTGGCCGCACTCGACCACTGCTCACAGCCGACGATGACGACCCAGGTCCGCCGCCTCGAGGAGGCCGGCATGGTGTCGCGAACCGTCGACCCCGAGGACGCACGCGCGGTGTTGATCCGCATCACTCCCAAAGGGGTGGACACGCTGCGGCAGGTGCGCGTGATCCGCGGCGCGGTTATCGATCCGTACCTCGAACGGCTCGGCGGCGCCGACCGGAAGACGCTCACCGAGGCGGTGCGCGTGTTGCGGCGGCTGCTGGACGAGGCGTCGGCCTCCAACACCGTCGCCAAGTGAGCAGAGTCGGCCTGTTCGTCTCACGGCTATGAGTCCCACGCCGAAGGCAGGCAACCTCATCGCCGCGGCACTCTTCGCGGCGACACCGAAGTGCTCGCCCGAACTGCTGATGCGGTTCTTCGGAAGCGTGTGGCTGGCCCCCGACATCGGGGCCGCCATGGCAGACGAAACCAAGGTCCGGCCGGATGGTCACGACGCTGTTGGCTCCGCTGGCGGTGTGACGACCGGTCAGCCGACTGACACGGGTTGTTTTGACTCGACGCGGGGGAACCGGAGCATGCGTCGGGCGTTGTCCTCCACGATCAGCGCGCACTCCTCGTCGGGAACATCGGCCAACACCTCCGCGGCACGCGTGCGCGAGTTCGGCCAGTTCGAATCCGAGTGCGGGAAGTCGATTTCCAGCGTGATGCGATCCACGCCTATGGTGTACCGGTTCTCCAGCCCGTGTTCGTCGTCGATGAAGCAGCCGTAGAAGTGCGAGCGGAACAGATCCGAAGGGCGCGTATCGAAGTCGATGGGCTGGTAGTAGCGGTGCCGCTCCCACACATAGTCCGCGCGCTCCAAAATGTAAGGCACCCAGCCGATCCCGCCCTCGGACAGCGAAAACTGCAGATCCGGGAACTTCTGCAGCTTGCCCGAGAACAGCAGGTCCACGGTGGTCCACATCAAGTTCGTCGAGAACAGCGTGATCGCCACGGCGAACGGTGCGTCCGGCAAGGTCGGGTTCGGCGACGTGGCCAACGCCGAATACGAAAAGCCGGGCACGAATGAGCCTGAGCCGAAGTGCAACGACACGGGCATGTGCGCATCAGAGCAGACCTGCCACAACCCGTCCCAATGGTCGGAGTGGAACGAAGGCAGCCCCATCGGCACCGGGCTGTCGGGAAACGACAGCGTGCGCGCGCCTTTGGCGGCCACGCGTTCGGCTTCGGCGACCGTCGCGTCGATGTCCCACACCGGCAGGATCGCCAACGGGACGTAGCGGTCCGGCGCGGTGGCGCACCACTCGTCGATGTAGAAGTCGTTCCACGCCTTGACACACAGCAGCGCGAGTTCCTTGTCCTGACCGCGGAAGAACGTGCTGCCGCCGAACCCCGGGAACGACGGGAAACACAGCGCGGCCTGGACGCCGTCGAGGTCCATGTCCGCGATGCGGGCCACCGGGTCATAGCACCCCGGGATCATGTCCTCGTACCGGACCGGATCCATCCCCCACTCTTCGGGCGGCTTGCCTGCGACCGCGTTGAGGCCGATGGTCGGCAGAATCTGCCCGTCGTAGCTCCACAGGTGCCTGCCTTCGATCTCCACGATGCGCGGGCCGTTCTCGTGAAACTTCGCAGGCAGCCTGTCCTGCCATACGCGGGGATGTTCGATCAGGTGGTCGTCGACGGAGACGATCTGGTGGTTGTCCTGCAAAGGCATGGTGCCTCCTATGAATCGATGAGTAACGTGGGCCGCATGGAAGATGCGAAATCGTTCGAAGGTTCGGACGCAGCGCGCACCCGGATGGATGAGGACGACCACGATCTGCTGACTTTCGGCGAGGTCGGTGAGCGGCTACGCATCGAGATGGCCTCTGCCCGTGCCGCTGTCGCCGAATTGGAGTCCGGTGGCGACGCCGACGCTCTTCGACAGGCACACGCCCGCTTGGCCGCGCTGGAATCGGCCGCCAAGCGCAACAGCGCCGGACGCATCAACGACGCCAACTTCGAGAAGTTCTTCGGTTATCCCGGTACTGCCAAACGCAACCTGCCGGAATCGCACTCCGAGTAGCCCTGGCCGCGTGCGGTCAAAGTGATTACGCCGCCGTGTGTTCGACGACGACGGTGTTGGCGCGCGCGCTGCGCCTGTAACGGACCTCATGGGCGTGGCGGACAAGGCGGGTTCGGGCCGACCCCGCACATGCCGTGATGGATGTAGCTGGGCACCTCGTCGGCGGGTGGTTGTACCTCGGCGTGCTGATTGACCAGGTTGAAGCCGAGGTTGAACACCAGCATGATCAGGTTGAACACCGCCGTGAGCGCCAGGATGCGCACTCCGGTGACCGTGCGCTTGTTCTTGAGCTGGTCGATGCCGATGTCGGAGATCATCAAGCCGTCGCGGTCACGCAGACAGTAGATGGCGATGGACGAGACGCTTACCAGGCCGCCGAACACGATGCCCTCGTATAGCGGGAACTGGTACATGGTGCCGGAGAAGATGGACCAGGTGTCGTCGACGCGTAGGTAGTTCCAGAGGCCGATGCGGTGGAAGTACTGCTCCAAGACGATGTCGAGCACGATGAACAGGAGCAGCATCACCAGCAGCACACCCGCGGTGTTGATGCGCGGCACCGTCTTTCGCATGCGGGCGATCACCTGGTCGATGCCCATGATGGCCAGCGGCGTCAGCAGGATGTAGCTGGCGAGAAAATAGATGATCGGCTGCGGATTCTCGGGGCCCTTTTCCACCCAGCCCGGGATGAACTCTCCCCAGGTGCCCATGTTGAAGAAGCCCGCGTTGTAACCGAATACCGGGCGGACGGCGTTCACGCCGGGGTCCTGCCAGGCCGCGAGCAGCCAGGCCACGACGAAGATGCCGACGGGCGGAAGTTGCTTGTCCCGCCGCGTCTTGCGGATCATCCAGATCAGGAAGATCACTCCGCCGATCATGCAGCCGATCTCCCAGAACCGGATCCAGGCGATGCTCGATGCGGGGATGGGGTCGGGTCCGGTGGGCGCGGGTGCGAACTCGTCCGAGAAGATCCAGCGGCCGTAGACGTAGAGCTGGAAGACGACGAAGACCGCGCCCAGTCGGGCCAGCCAGATGATCGGAGGTGAGTCCCGGTAGGTCTTGGCCCCTTCGGGCAGGAACTTGGGGGTCTCGGTGTGCTGATGGGTGGTCACGTGACAACTCCTGTTCGCGTGAAGGCCTCGATGATCTTGCGGCCATACTCTGTGCGCCGCCGTGTGCTGACGAGAAAGCCTGGCGGAGAATGAAACCCGAGCTGTGGAAGGATGCTGCGGGCGGCGAGCATCGACCGCGCCTGTTCGGTGTCCCCGCATGCCGCGATCGCCCACAGCATGTCGTCGCTGACATGCGTGCCGATCGTGCGGGGATCTCCGTTGGCGAAGTCCGCGCGGATCGCGGCGACCTCGTCCTGCCAGCCGTGCAGTTCGACCAACGAGTCGTATGTCTTGACGGTCAGGTAGAACGCGATCTGTCGCTTGGCGTCGTCAATCGCGCGCTGGGGGTCCTCGTCGTTGATCGCCGTGATCACCCAGCCCCAGCGCAAGAGCCGCGCGGCGTCGCGCCCGGCTCGCTTCGCCCCTAGAGCCATATTCGGCTCGACGACCTCGCTCCACCACCGGTCGGTGAACAACCCGTGTCCGAGCACCCCGTCGGCCACGCCGCCGACGGTGCGCAGCATGTGAACGTTGAATGCGCCCAGTAGGATAGGCACGTCGATCCGGCCGAGCACCGGGGCCTGGATACGGGCGTCGATGTGGTAGAAGTCGCCGTTGAAGGTGATGCGGTCGCCGTTGTCGGCGTCGAGGAATGCTCGTATGCAGGCCACCAACTCCTTCATCCGGGCCGCCGGATGCGAGGAGTCCACCCCGAACCAGTCGCGGTTCATCCGCCCGGTTCCCGCGCCCAACCCGAGGAACACCCGTCCGGGCGCGACACGGTTCAGGTGCCGCGCCGCCGCCGCGTGCACGAACGGTGACCGCGCGAACGCGTACGCGATCCCCGGCCCGATCCGGGCGGTGCTGGTCTGGTGCGCCATCTCCGACGCCGTGACATAGGCGCCGGTATCGGCGAACTCGCCGGCGCAGAAGGCCGCTGCGCCAGCGCATTCGGCCTGTCCGGCGAGTTCGCTGCCCGGCCATGGCATCGCCCATTGCATCGCCATCGGTGGTCGGTCCGGTCAGAACTTCAGGGTGGCGCCGGCGTCGACCTTGAGCTGCAGTCCCGTCACGTACCGCGATTCGTCGGAGGCCAGGTAACAGATCCCGTGCGAGATGTCCTCGGGTTCGACATAGGGAATCGGCATGCCCTGCATCATCGGGAAGGTCAGCAACGCGTCGTCGAGAGAAGGATGCTCAAGGTCGGGCCGGAACATCTTGTACATCGACTCGTTGTGCAGCATCGGGGTGTTGACGTTGGTCGGATGCACCACATTGACCCGGATCGACTTCGGCGCCAACTGATTGGCCAGGGCCATCGTGTACTTGTCGATGAACTGCTTGGCCAGGTTGTAGCCCGCGCCGCCGGAACCGTTGGGACCCGTGCTCGCGGCCGGCCCGGCCTTCTCGGCCAGGAGCCCGGCCACCGATCCGACCGTGATGATTGACGCGCCGGCCGAAAGATACGGCAACGCAACGTGAACGGTGTTCACCACGCCGACGAAGTCGACATCGAAGGCATTGGCGAAGGCGTCGATCGGCTGTTCGCCGCCCAGGGGGCAGATTCCGGCGTTGGCGACTACCACGTCGAGCTTGCCGAGTTCGGCCACCGCGGACTGCAGCGCTTCGGCCAGCGCAGCCCGATCGCGCACGTCGACCACGGCGGTCACCACCCGGCGCCCGGTCTTCTCGACCTCGCGGCCCGCTTCCTCGAGGTCGTGTTCGGTGGACAGCGAGTAGTCGTTGTGTTCGACATCGCCGCAGATGTCGAACAAGATGATGTCGGCGCCCTCCTCGGCCAGCCGCACCGCATGCGACCGGCCCTGCCCCCGGGCGCCACCGGTGATGAGGACCACTTTGTCCTGCACTCTGCCCACGTTCGTTCCTTTCGTCGGATCCCTACTGCTCGGTCGTGTCGAGTTGTTCTCTGAGACGGTGCTTTTGCACCTTGCCGCTGATGGTGCGCGGCAACTCCGACACCACCACGATGCGTTCGGGCGTCTTCTGTCTGGCCAGCCCACATGCGGCGAAGTGGGTTGCGGCATCGGCGGTGTCGAATGACTGCCCGTCGTTCAGTACGACGAACACGCAGACCCGTTCGCCGTACTTCTCGTCGGGGGCGCCGATCGCGGCGGCTTCGGCCACCGAGGGGTGGCTGCCGACCACGTCCTCGACCTCCTTCGACGAGATGTTCTCGCCGCCGCGCACGATGATGTCCTTCTTGCGGTCGGTGATGGTGAGGAAGCCCTCGACGTCCAAGCGTCCGACATCGCCGGTGCGAAACCAGCCGTCGACGAAGCCGGCCGCGTTGAACCGAGGGTCGGTGTATCCGGAGAACAACTCGGGTCCCTGGGTCAGGATTTCACCGTCGGCGCCCGCCGGAACGTCGCGACCGCGCTCGTCGACCAGCCGAATCTCGGTGCCGGGGGCGATCCGCCCGTCGGTGTCGGCCCTCTTGTCCAGCGGGTCCTCCGGGCGGCCCACGCTGATCGTGGGGTGCTCGCTGGAGCCGTAGCAGCGATAGGCGCCGATGCCGAACCGGTCGGCTCGCCTGATCAGCGTGCCCGCGACGCCTGCCGCGCCTGTCGTGTACTCGCGCAGACTCGACACGTCGAGTCCGTCGCGCTCGGCGATGTCGAGGATGCCGCCGAGGTGGATTGGCGCGCCGGCCGACACCCTCACCGTGTGCTCGGCGATGAGCCGTGCGGCCGCTTCGGGATTCCATGCATCCATCGCGATGGTGCGGCCGGACCGGCACAGCAGGCGCAGGATGCCCAGCGTCCCGGCGATGTGGCCGGACGGGAACACCGCAAGCGTCGTCTCGTCGGCCTCGGTGTGCCGCAGCGCATCCATCGCCCGCAGTTCACCGAGCAGCGAGTGGTGGCTGTGCTGGACGCCCTTGGGTTCGGCCGTCGTCCCCGACGTGTACACCAGCACCGCGCGGCTGTTCGGGTCGGGGTTGACGGGCGCGAAACCCGTTGCCGGCGTGGATGCCAACTCCTCGAGCGGAACGGTGCCGGGGTGCGCGCCACCCAGCACGATACGGTGCTGCAGCGCGGGCAGATCGGCCATCGCCGCCACAGTCGCGGCCGTGTCGCGGTTGCGCAGCTGCCGGGCCAGGATGATGGCGCGCGCCCCCGACTGCCTGGCGATGAAGGCGACCTCGGCAGGCCCGTAGATCGGCACGATGGGCAGCACCACCGCACCGCACAACCAGGCCGCGGCATGCGCGGAGAAGCATTCGCGCCAGTTCGGAAGCTGTACGGCGACGACGTCGCCCGCCCGAATACCCAACCCCGCCAGTCCGGCCGCCAAGCGCATGCTTTCGTCGAAGAGTTCGGTGACGGTGAACTCGTCGGCGTGGTCATCGCTGTGAACCATGACCACGGTGTCGGGCTGCGCTCGGATGAACCCCGCGATCTCGTCGGGGATGGTGTCGGCGGCTGTCACCGCGAGGCGCTCGGACCCGGTCAACACGACAACAGCACACATCCGGCGATCGGGCCGCCACCGGCCGATGCGACGGCCACCTCGGGGCGCTCGGCTATCGCCGTGTCCCCCGCCAGGCCGCGCAACTGCTGACATGCCTCGTACAGCACCCAGTACCCGTGCATACGGCCGGCCGACAACTGACCGCCGTAGGTGTTCAGCGGCAACGGGCCGTCACGCGCGATCTTGTGACCGCCCTCGACGAACGGCCCACCCTCACCGTCGGCGCAGAAACCCAACGCCTCCAACCATGCCAGCGTGAGATAGCTGAAACCGTCGTACAACTCGGCGATGTCGACGTCAGCCGGTTTCAGGTCGGTCTGTGACCACATGTCGGCGGCGGCATCATGCATCGCCATCTTCGGGTAGTCGGGGCGACCGGTCCATCCGCCCGCACCCGACGCCCCACCCGCGGCTTCGATGGTGACCGCACCGTGCGGGGCGTTGGCCCGGTGTGCGGGGGTGGAGAGCACCAGAGCGATGGAACCGTCGACCGGCACGTCGCAATCGAGGAGGCCCAGAGGTGAGGAGATCATCCTGGCGCCCAGGTACTGCTCCATGGTCATCGGGTCGCGGTACACCGCCAGCGGGTTGCTCGCGGCATTGCGTCGCCCGTTCAGTGCGATCCAGCCGAGTTGCTCTTTGGTGGTGCCGTAGCGGTCCATATGGGCGCGACAGTGCAGGGCGAGCCAGTTGGCGGCCGAATATGCGTGTGCGGCAAGCAGATAGCCGACTTCGGTCATGTCCATACCGCCTTCGGCGGGCTTGCCGCCCGATGCCGGAACCCGTTCGGCGGCACCGCGATCCACCGTGCCGCCGATCATCTGCACCGTCCGGTAGACGAGCACGTGGCGGGCCCTGCCCTCGGCGATCAGGTCACGCGCGGCGACGACCGGGGTCAGCAGCCCGTTGCGGCCCAGCATCGGCCCCTGTTCGCCCGCGGCCGCAACACCCAGCGCGGCGGCCGCCTCGTCGGCGGGGGTGTCGCCCATGGTGAGAACCGCATCGATGTCGGCGGGCGCCAAGCCCGCGTCGGCGATGGCGTCAGCCGAGGCCTCGACGGTGAGATCCAGTCCCGGGATGCCGGTGCGGCGCCCGATACGAGAAATCCCGGCGCCCGAGATGACCGGGGCGCTCGGCGCGGGGGACATGCAACCTCCTACCGACGAATGAACTTAATCAGTGTACTTTTATAGCGTGTCTGATGCTTCGGTTCCTTCCGATTTCTCGCACGCCCCGCGCATCCTGCCCCCGCTCGACGACACCTCGCGCCCGTATTGGACCGGCGGAGCCGAGGGCCGGTTGCTCATCGCCCACTGCGCGGCATGTCGGCGCTACGTCCATCCCCCACGGCCGGTGTGCCCGACGTGCGGAACCGATCCGGAGTTCGTCGCGGTGTCGGGTCGGGGAACCGTCTTCACCTACACGGTGTGTCATCAGCAGTTCAATCCCAGCGTGCCAACACCTTTCGTGGTCGCCCTGATCGAGCTGAGCGAAGATGCCGGCACGCGGCTCATTGCCAACGTCGTCGACTGCGACCCTGATGCGGTGTACTCCGGGATGCCGGTCGAGCTCCGATTCCAACAACAAGACGACGTGTGGGTTCCGGTGTTCGCGCCGGTCACTTGATCAGCGGGTCGCGCGGCAGACCGAGGATGCGCTCGGCGATCTGATTGCGTGTGATCTCCGAGGTGCCGCCCGCGATGGTCATACCGCGGGAGGCCAGCACCATGAAGCCCGGATACTTCCCCGGACCGCTCAGGAGCGCGACGTCGGGTCCGACGAGCTCCGCGGCGAGGCCCGCCCGGGCCACGACGTGTTCGGCGATCAGGAGTTTGGTGACGTTGCCCTCCGGACCGGGTTCGGCACCGACGACGCTGCGCACCGCCCGGCGCAGGTTGAGCAGTCGCAGCGCGTGATCGTCGGCGAGGAACCTGCCCGCCCGCTCGGGGGCGGCCGCGACCCGGTCACCGTACCGCTGTGTCAGGTCGACGACCGTCCCGGCGGCTCCTCGGGCACCGGGTAGTCCGCCGCCGATGCTGACGCGTTCGTTACCGAGGGTCGCCCGCGCCACCCGCCATCCGTCGTTGGGTTCGCCGACCACGTCGCGGTCGGGAACGAAGACGTCGTTGAAGAACACCTCGTTGAACTCCGAGCCCCCGGTGATCTGACGCAGCGGCCGGACCTCGACGCCGGGAGCGTTCATGTCGATGATGACCGTGGTGATGCCTGCGTGCTTGGCCGCGGCGGGATCGGTGCGCACCGTCGCCAGGCCATAACGACAGAGGTGCGCGCCGCTGGTCCACACCTTCTGACCGTTGATGATCCAGCCACCGTCGGTGCGCGTGGCCTTGGTGCTCACCGCCGCCGCGTCCGAACCGGCGCCGGGTTCGGAAAACAGCTGGCACCAGACGTGCTCCCCGGTCAGCGCCGGGCGCACCAGTCGCTCGATCTGATCGGCGGTGCCGTGCTGGATCATCGTCAGCACCACCCAGCCGGTGATGCCGAACTCCGGTCGCTTGATGCCGGCCTCGGCCATCTCCTGCTCGATGACCAGTTGTTCGACCGCACCGGCCGCTCGGCCCCACGGCTTCGGCCAGTGCGGCATCACATATCCGGTCTCGATCATGCGCTCGCGCAACGGGTCCGGATCCAATCCCGTCCAGGTGGCGAACTCGGCACGCACCTCCTCGCGCAGCTGTTCGGCTTCGGGCGGCAGATCGATCGAGTTCTCGCGAACCACGCCCTTCGCGGTCAGTTCATAGACATCGACCGGGGCGTCGCGTCCGCCGAGCAACCCGCGCAGTGTGAGGGCACGCCGCAGGTGCAGGTGCGCGTCGTGCTCCCACGTGTACCCGATGCCGCCGTGCACCTGGATGTTCAATTCGGCGTTGTGCACGTAAGCCGGAAACGCCAGGGTCGCCGCACAGGCCGCCATCAGGGCGAACTCCTGCTCGCCTGCCGCTGCCGCCCTCGCCGCGTCCCATGCGGTCGCTCCGGCCGATTCCGCGGCCACCAGCATGTTGGCCAGATGATGTTTGACGGCCTGGAACGTACCGATGGTGCGGCCGAATTGTTCACGTACCTTCGCGTACTCGACCGCGGTCTCGAGGCAATCGTGTGCTCCCCCAACTGCTTCGGCGGCCAGGATGGTCCTGGCCATGGCGCGCGCGGTTCCGGCGGCGCCCGCAAGCACCTCCGAACCGTCGATCGCGACGTCGGTCAGCGTGACGCGTGCCGAGCGCCTGGTCGGGTCGAGGTTCGTCTTCACGTCGACGACGACGCCGTCGGCCGCGGCCGAGAGCACCACGACGTCGTCCCCGACCGTGAGCACCAGCAGGTCGGCCAGACCCGCACCGAGTACCACACCTGCCTCACCTGTGCAGTGCGAGCCGTCGGAGGACAGCGCCGTGCTGAACCCGACGCCCGCCGTCGAACTCCCGTCGACCAGGCCCGGTAACCAGCGCCCGCGTTGCTCCTCGGTGCCCGCTGAGGAGATGATCGCCGACGCGATCACCGTCGGCACGAACGGTCCCGGCGCCACCGCACGCCCGAATTCCTCTGTCACCGCGACCAGTTCGGGCAGGCCACATCCCGAGCCGCCGTACTGCTCAGGCACATGGAGGCCCAGCCACCCCAGTCCGGCGAGTTCGGACCAGAATTCGGGCTGCGATTCGGTGTCGGCGTCCAACAGCGCGCGCGATGCCGTACGCGCACCGCGCGCGACGAGGAAGGACCGTGCGACCTCGGCTAGCTCACGGTGGTCTTCGGTGATGGCGATGCCCATCGCTGCACTCCTGTTTCGCTCGAATCGTGAAGTTCCGGCCAGGTGCGGTGCCGCAACGCGCCGGACGCGGTTCTGGTCAGGTAGTCGTCGCGTTTGATACCGCGCCACAACTGGGCGACGTAGTCGCGTTCATCGAGTTCGCCGCGCGCGACGCGCTCGGCCAGGGCGGCTCGGCCCAGCGGAACCGAAGCCGGGCTCTCACCGAGCAGTTCGGTCAGTTCGGTCAGTTCGGCCGCGTCGACCTGCGCACCCACCCGATCCACTTCGGCGAGGTACTTGACCAGCCGGGCAGCGCCCTTGACGTAGCGGACGGCCAGCGCGTCGGTCGAGCGCCCCGCCGCGTCAGACAGGGCTGCGGCAGTGGCGGCGTACACGGAGGCGCGCTCGGATTCCTGGTCTTCATCGGGGAATTCGACTTCGACGTCGGG
The DNA here is from genome assembly GCF_002245615.1 of Mycobacterium neumannii. NCBI lineage: Bacteria > Bacillati > Actinomycetota > Actinomycetes > Mycobacteriales > Mycobacteriaceae > Mycobacterium > Mycobacterium neumannii. The sequence goes on from NZ_NKCO01000012.1 coordinate 103,937, forward strand.
GATACCGACCACCCGAGCGAGCGCCTCGATCAGCAACCGGCGGTGCAGCATGCCGTAGATCAGGCTGTTCCCGGCGTCGGGTGAATTCGCCGGCACCGACGCCCGCGCGTCGACGCCGCCGGGGTTCATCGAAGCCAACCGCGTCTCGGCGAACAGCCGGTAGTACCAGACCCGGCCTTCGTCGACCGGGTGTCCGGATAGCCGTTCGTACTCGGCGATGCGGTCCGGGAAATGTGTGAAGGTGTCCTGCACGGTGCGCAGGGACAGCCACGCGATGTCGTCCATCGGGTCACCGAAGTGGGCCAGCTCCCAGTCCACGATCGCGGTCACCGTGCCGCCGGCGTACATGAAGTTGCCGGGCCCGGTGTCACCTTGGACCAGCACTGTCGGTCCGTCGTAGTCGGGGACGTTGCGCTCGAGCCAATCGATGCAGAATGACACCAGCGGAGCCGGTTTCCCGTGTGCGGCAACGCGTTCGCGCATTCGAGCCAGTTCATCCCGCACGTGCCCTTGCGCCGGGCCGGCGGGGCCCAGGCTAGGGATGTCCAACATTGCGGCGTCGATGCGGTGCAGATGGGCCAGTTTGGCGATGAAATCCTGCGCGGTGCGCACCTGTTCGTCGGGATCCTTGATCAGACGGAACCAGGTGTCGCCGCCGACGCGCTCCAGGAGCACCGCCTGCTCGTTCGGGTGCGCGGCCACCACCCGTGGCACCGTCACACCGTGGCGCCACAGCTCCGCCATGATCTCCGCTTCGACCTGCAACGGGTGAAAGGCGCTGCCGGGCTTCGGCGGTTGGGGGTCGTAGCGCAGGAAGAGCTGCTCATCACCGCCTGGACCGTGCGTGTCGACGAACCAGGCCTGCCTGCTGGCACCTCCGGGTACCTGCTTGACCTCGACTCGTTCGGCGCCGGTGGTCTGCAAGATCCACTGCTGCAATTCGGCGGAGATCGACGCGACGCCGCTCATGATCGGGCACCCGCCTTCGCCGCGGCGGCGGCCAGCCATGCCTTGGCCGCCGCACGGTGCTCAGCGGTCATGCCGCTGCGCACCATACGCTCGCTTTCATCCGCCAAAGCCTGCTCCAACGAAAGCTTCTGTGCATCAAGGACGTTAGCCTTGGTACCGGCGAACGCGGCCGTCGGTCCCGCGGCGATCTGCGCGGCCCAGCGGATCGCCGACTCGCGCAGGTCGGCGTCGTCGACGACCCGGTTGAACAACCCGAGCCGCAGCCCGGCCTCCGCGTCCACCGGTTCGTCGGCGATCAAGAGTTCGAGCGCTTTCGCCGGCCCGACCAACCGCGTCAGGAACCAGGCCCCGCCGAAGTCACCGGAGAAGGCCAACTTTGACCAGCCGGGGATGAGCCGCGCCGAACGCGCCGCGATGCGAAGGTCCGCGGCGAGCGCGATGCTCATGCCCGCGCCGACGGCCGCACCGGGCAACGCCGCGATCGTGATCTTCGGCATGTGATGCAGCAGGGTCACCATCTTCGCGTTGTCGGCCAGCTGTGCGGACTGCGCGCGCATCTTCGCCTCAACATCGCCGTCATCGCCGGCCTGTTCGGAGGTCTGTCTCCCCGAATTACCGTCGCGCACATCGCCGCCGGCACAGAATGCGCTCCCAGATCCCGTGATCAGGACACACCCGACCGCGTCGTCGGCGCCGAACTGCTCCAGCAGCCGGGGCACCGCGACGTACATCTCGGCATGCAGTGCGTTGCGCCGTTCGGGCCGATTCAGCGTGAGGACCCCGACTCCCTCGACGACCTCGGCCAGCACAGTGTCGGTGCCGGTTTCGATCGGGTGGGCTATCGGGTGGGCTGAAGTCACCGCCGCGATTTTCCGATCAGTTCGTTGTGCCGGTCGAGCATCGCCGCGGCCTTCCGGCGCAGTTCCTCGTCCGGCGTGGGCAGGATCACCGGGCCGTGTTCGCGGCTGGGCAAAGCGACGGTGGCAGTGGCAGGAGCGGTGACCTCGCCTCGCTGGCTTGTGCAACGGAAGTCCAGGTCCACCAACGCATTTCCGTTCTCCATACGTTTGCCGACGACCTCGCCGGTGATGAACTGCGTGTCACCGATGAAGTTGAACTTGCGCATCTCGTCGTGTTGGCGCACCAGCCAGCCGTCGTCACCGATCCAGTCGGTGACGAAGTGCGTGAGCCAGCACTCGCGCATCACGCCGTAGTCGTAGGCCATCGGGTTGCCGATGGACTGCGACCACTCGTTCTCCCAGTGCAGACGCTGGGCGACGTCCGGGATGCCTGCGGCGTTCTTGATGTAGAACTTGGGCACGCGCTGGCGGTTCTTGTAGCCGATCCGCGCGGCGCCGATCCCGTACGGCCCGAAGCCGTAACCGCCCGAGTGGAAGCTGATCACGTCGGTGAGCGTCAACGGACCCTTGACCATCTTCGGCAGCGGCTCACCGACCTCCACGTCCTCCCAATACCGCGGCTCCGCGCCGCGGGGGTCCTCGGCGGCGTAGATCTCGTCGATCTCGGCGATCTGCTCGTCGGTGTAGGTCGCCGGCTGGATGTCCATGTACTTGCCGCGCTCACGGGAGCGCTGGCGCTCGGTCGCGATCAGGATGATGCGGGCCACTGCGACGACCTCGGCGCGCTGGTTCACCTTCACCTGGCGGATGATGCGGATGATGGATCGCCCCGCATACTCGCTGTGCTTCTCTTCGATCGACTCCAAACCGCCGAAGCCGTAGAGCGAGTCCCCCGGCCGCACCGGCTGGTACCACTCGGTGGTCTGGCCGGAGACGAAGACGTGGATGCCGGAGAACAGGCCCCTGGTGGCCTTGCGGATATCCTCGGGAATCGGATCGCCGAGCATCTTCTTGGACATCGCCGAGAAGATCATCGGCGGGGCAATGACGCCGCCCCACCGGGTGTCGGCGGCGTAGTCGGGATCGCAGAACAACGGGTTGTCATCGCCTGCGCCCCGGGCGAAGTTGCGGATGCCGTCGACACTGGCCTCACGGTAGAACTCGTCGATGCTGGTCGGGGCGTCGATGCCGATCAGCAGCTTGGCGCGTTCGATGTCCTCGTCCTTGATGGCGTGGTCGAATTCCTGCTGTTGTGTCTGCGTCATATCAGTACATCCGTATCGGTAGGTTGGTCAGTCCGCGAAGCGACACCGTCGGGCGGTAATGCAGCTGCTCCGGCGGCACCTTGAGTTCCCAGTTGGGGAAGCGTCGCAGCAGGGTGCTCAACGCCGCGCGGCCTTCCAGCCTCGCGAGTTGATGGCCCAGGCAGTAGTGGATACCGAAGGCAAACCCAAAGTGCCGGTTGGGCTTCCGGCTCAGGTCCAATGTATCCGGATTATCGAACACCGCCTCGTCCCGGTTGGCGGAGATGATCGCCCCCAGTAACTGGGAGCCGCGCGGGATGGGCACACCCCGAATCTCCATGTCCTCCTTGGCAAGCCGGGCCGCGCCGTAGGACACCGGGGCGGTGTAGCGCAACAGTTCCTCGAGTGCGGTGGTTTCGAGGAGTTCGGGCTGGCTGCGCAACAGGTCCTGCTGCTCGGGATGCTGGGTCAGGGCCAGCACGCTGCTGCCGATCAGGCTCGAGGTGGTGTCGTGGCCGGCCAGCAGCAGCAGGAAGACCATCGCGACGGCTTCCTTGTGGCTGAGCTTGTCCCCACCGTCGTTGGCCCGCACCAGTTCTGAGATCAACCCGTCGTCGGGGTTGGCCCGGCGATCGGCGATCATCTCTTCGAAGAGCCGAGACAGCTTGATCGAGTGATACGCACTGCGGAGCTGCCCGGCGCGACGTCCCGCGTCGTCGCCCAGCTTCTCCACGAGGTCGTGGAACCTGTCGCGGTCCTTGTCGGCGATGCCGAGCATGGTGGCGATGACCGCCAGCGGCAGCTTGACGGCGAAGGCCTGGACCAAGTCGACGTCGCGTTCGGCCGCCACCTCGTCGGCGAGTTGTTCGGCGATCTTGTTGATGTCGGGCACCAGCGTGGTGACGAACTTCGGCGTGAACGCCTTGTGTACCAACGTCCGTAGCCGTTTGTGGTCGGGATCGTCGCGAAAGACCATGGTCTCGGTCAACATCCGGATCGACGACGGCAGCATCCAGGCGATCCGGCCCGCCGAGGTGTACTTCATGATGTCGTTGGAGAAGCGATCGTCGCCGAAGACGAGGCCGACGTCCTCGTGCCGGGTCACCAGGTAGCCGCCCTTGCCCCGCAGCAGCAGCGGGGCGGTGGCCCACGAGATGGGCGCTTGCGCGCGCAGTTCGGCCATCCGCGCGTACGGAGCGTCGAGCATCTGCCGAGTGCCGAGGTCGGTGTACGGCAACCCGGCCGGGCCCGGACTTGCTTTGGCGGACCGGGGCGCCCTGGACGCCTTCGTCATGGTCACTCCCATCGGGGCCGACTCGCACCCCGGGCGCATGTCACTCGTGCACCCAAACTGCCCATCTCATTTCCCCGTGTGTCAGTTGCGAATCCATTTTATTAGTACACTGAATACTATGATTTACGCTAGCCCCCACGCGAACATCGACCCGGGCACCTCTGATGGTGCGCTTCAGGCCATCGATTTCGCGGTCGGTTCGGACCATGTGGCGACGGTGACGTTGAATCGGCCCGATGCGATGAATGCCATCTCCGAGCGGATGGCCCGCGAATTGGTCTGGGTGTGGGAAACCGTGCGCGATACCGACGACATCCATGTCGTCGTGCTACGGGCGGCGGGCGATCGGGCCTTCTGCACCGGTGTCGACGTCAAGGGCGACGGGAGTTGGTTCCTTAAGTCCAACGTGTGGAACAGCTTCGATCCCGGGGTGTGGGTGTCGCCGAAGATCGCGCACCGGTGCTGGAAGCCGGTGATCACCGCGGTCCACGGGCTGGTGGCCGGAGGCGGGCAGTACCTGCTGAACGAGGCTGACATCATCATCTGCTCCGAGGACGCCGCATTCTTCGACCCACACGCGAACGCGTCGATCGTCTCGGCGCTGGAACCGATCGGCATGCTGCACCGCGGCGTCCCACTGGGCGACGTGCTGCGCTGGGCGCTGATGGGCACAGAGGAGCGCATCTCTGCCCACACCGCGCTGCGACTGGGGCTGGTGACCGAGGTCGTCGACCGCGAACAGCTCTGGGAGCGCGCCCACCAGATCGCCGCGACTATCGCCGAGCGAAATCCGAATGCAATCCAGGGAACCATCCGGGCGATATGGGAATCTCTAGACATGACCAGGTCGACCGCGCTGCAGAACGGCATGGCCTACACCCACATCGGGAACCCGCCCGTCGCCGAAAGACGCGCGACGCCACGACGCAATGGCCCACCCACCTACCGGTGACCCCGTGGACCAGGACCTGATCGCGCCGCGGATCGACTCGCGGCAGGCCAAGTTGGCGGGTCGGGCCGCCGAACAGATCGTCGCCGACGTCATCGAACTGGGTTGGCCGGTGGGTCATGTGCTCGGTTCGGAGGCCGAACTGCTCGAGCGATATGGGGTGAGTCGGGCCGTGCTGCGGGAGGCCGTGCGCCTCGTCGAGCATCAGCGCGTGGCCCGCATGCGGCGCGGTACCGGCGGCGGCCTGGTCATCGACGAACCCGACGTCGACGCGGTGATCGGCCCGACCTTGATCTACCTCCTGCGGGCCAAGGCCACCCTCGACGAACTTTTCGACACCCGGATCATCCTGGAGGAACTGGTCGCCGAACTGGCCTCGCAACGTGCCGGTGAGGCCGATATCAGCACCGTGCGCGAAACGTTGGCGGAGGAGTCGGCGGGCAACTTCACCGAATACCGGCTCCTGCACACCCAACTGGCCGCGCTGACCGGGAATCCGGTCTTACAACTCTTTGTCGAAACCTTCAGCCGCGTCATTGATTTCCACTTCGCGGACGAGGCCATGCTGCCCGCCAGCATGAGCAAGGAAGTACAGCACGCGCATGCGAGCATCGCCAGGGCGATCCTGACCAACAACCCCGGCGTGGCCCGCGAGCGGATGAGCAGGCATCTGCGCGCCGAAGCGGAGTTCATTCACCGTCAGCCGGCGACGGTGCAGGCCCTGGACCCCACCACCGCCCTGGCGGGCACCGACGGCGACAAGCGCGGCGAGGCGCTGGCCAGACAGATCTTCGCGTGGGTCCTCGACACCGGGGCGACACCTGGCACATTCATCGGCTCCGAGGCCACGCTGATGGCCAAGTACAAGGCCAGCCGGGCGGTGCTGCGTGAGGCCATCCGAATCCTCGAGTACCAGCAGATCGCGCTCACCCGGCGCGGCCCCGGCGGCGGCCTCTTCGTCGCGGAGCCCGACAGTTCGGCACTGACCGAGATCATCTCGATCTACCTACGCCGCCACGGCGTCAACGCACGACACATCCAGGAGTTGCGCACCGGCCTGGAACTGGCGGTCGCCGAGCGGGCGGCCTCCGCCGTGCGCTCGGGCACCGTTGATGCCTCGATGATCGAGAAGGCGCTGGCCACCGAGTCCGAACAGGGCGTCACCGCCGCGTATGCCAAACGCGAAGACTTCCATTCCGTGCTCGCCCGGCTCTCGGGTAATCGGGCATTGGACCTCGTGCACCGGGTGACCATGCGACTGGGGTGGAACTTCTTCGCCCAGTACGTCGATCACGACCCCCAGGCGCTCGAACGGGCCTCGAAGGCCATCGATCCGGCGCACCGCAGCATCGCCGACGCGCTGCTGGCCGGCGACAGCGAGCTGGCCGTGGTGCGGATGCGCGCACACGTCACGGCCACCACCCCGCAAGACCGGTGACCTCCGAGTGACTCGGCATCTGGCCTGTCCGGCGCCACATATTGAGTATACTGTTATAGCTAATTGAAGATGGGAGCGCTCGTGAAGCATCCGTGGGACCAGCGACTCGGAGTGTGGTGGATCTCCGAAGATCACCCCCACGCCCCGGCGATCGCCGAGTCGCCCAGCGGGCGCACTATGAGCTTCGGTGAACTCGCCGCGGCAGCCCACCGGGTGGCCAACGCCTTGCGCGCCCACGGCCTACGAGACGGCGAGGCGGTCGCGTACGCGCTGCCGAACGACGTCGACGCCGTGGTGTGGCAGTTGGCGACCACCGAGATCGGTCTGCGCTACCTGACGCTGAACCCGACGCTGTCGGCAGACGAGTTCGCCTCGATCCTCGAACACTCCGGCGCCACCGCCCTGGTATCCCACGTCGACGACCTGGACCGGTGCGCCGCCGCGGCAGGCGGCGCCACCCTGCGGGTCGTCGTCGGTTCCGGGTCTGGGAACGGCCTGCCCGCCGGATTCATCACCGACACCGAATTGGTGGCCGACCACCCGCCGACGCCGCCCGCAGGCCGCAGACAAGGCGATTCCATCCGGTATTCGTCGGGGACCACCGGTAAGCCGAAGGGCATCATGCGCGCTCTCGAGGATCGCGATCCGTCCGAGGCCGCCAATGCCATGGCGGTTTTCGGCCGCGCCTTCGACTTCCGGCCGTTCGACGGCGCGCACCTGGTGTCGACGGGTATGCATCACGCCGGTTGCCAGAGCTTCTATCTCGGGGCGCTCCACGTCGGTCAGGCGTTGGTGATCCTCGGCAAGTTCGACGCGGAGCAGACCCTGGCCGCCATCGACCGGCACCCGGTCACGTCGGCCTACATGGTGCCCACCCAATTCGTGCGAATGCTCAAGCTGTCACGCGAGGTCCGCGACAAGTACGACGTGTCGAGCCTGCGTTCGGTGGTGCACTCGGCGGCACCGTGCCCGCTGCAGGTCAAGAAGGACATGATGGATTGGTGGGGTCCCGTCATCTGGGAGACCTACGGCGGCACCGAGGGCGCGGCCACAATCGCCAAACCTTATCGCTGGCTGGAAAAACCCGGCACGGTCGGGCGGCCGGTGCGCGGCATGAACGTCAAGATTCTCGGTGATGAGGGAAATCCGCTGCCCGCCAACGAAATCGGCCACGTCTACATCGAGTCGGTGGCCGGGCGGAGCTTCGAGTACCGCAACGACGCCGAGCTCACGGCGTCGGTGCACCGCGGGAACGCCTTCACGCTGGGCGACATGGGCTATCTCGACGACGACGGCTACTTGTTCATCTGCGACCGCGCCAAGGACATGATCATCAGCGGCGGCGTCAACATCTACCCGGCCGAGGTCGAGGGGGTTTTGTCGAGCCATCCGGCCGTCGCCGACGTGGCGGTGATCGGGATACCCGATCCGGAATGGGGCGAACAAGTCAAGGCGGTGATCGAACTCGTCGCCGACGCGGAACCGTCCGACGCCCTGGCCGCGGAAATTATCGCTTTCGGCCGGTCGCGATTGGCCGGGTTCAAGTGTCCGCGTTCGGTGGAGTTCACCGCCCAGCTCCCGCGCACCGAGACCGGAAAGCTGATGAAACGATCGATCAGGGACGCCTATTGGGCCGAAGCCGGCAGGCGGGTGTGACCACGTCCGCGAACTGGGGATGGCAATGAGCTTGACGCGCGAGGTTTTCGACGGCGAGCAGCTCACCCCGACCACCGTCGCCGAGGTGCTCCGCATCAAGCCGCTGCGGCACGACCGCTTTCGGGCCGATCCGGTCAGCGTGACGGGCAGGCGCACGATCTACGGCGGGCAGGTGGCGGCCCAAGCGCTGCGTGCGGCGAGCCTCACGGTGCCCGAGGATCGCATCGCACACTCCATCCACGGCTATTTCCTGCTCGCGGGTGATGCCAGCGCACCGATCGAGCTGCGGGTGGAACGGGACCGCGACGGCGGACGCTACTCGGGACGCCGCGTCACCGCCGTACAGAACGACGGGGTGATCTTCTCGATGTCCTGTTCGTTCAGCCGTCCGAAACCCGACGCGCCCGAGTATCAGGCCGCCGAACTACCGCGGGTGCAGCCGCCGGACGAGCTGGACACGCACCAGCTCAACGCGTCGCGCACGTTCGACGTGGAGGCCCGCGTCCCCGAGGACACCCGGCCCTGGTACCGCTGGCCTGCTCGAATGTGGCTGCGGATCCGCGAACCGTTGGCCGATGACCCCAACATGCGGGCCTGCGGTGTGGTGTTCCTGTCCGACCTGTGCACCGGATTGTCCCGTGCGCCGCACATCGAGCAGGTCGGTCTGCTGCCGAGCGTCGATCACGCGGTGTGGCTGCACCGCGGCGCGGATCCGAACGACTGGCTGCTGATCGATCTCGATCCCGTTGCGACCGCGGGCGGGCGCGGAATGTACTCCGGCCACCTCTACACCACGCACGGCAGGATCGTGGCCACTCTTGCACAGGAGTCGCTTTTCGACATCCCTCGACAACGCCCCGAGAAGCGTTCGGCTACATGAGGATTGGCGCAGATCATGCCCGCCATAGATTCGCCGGCGCTGATCTCGAGAGTATCGCCTAAATTAGTATCCTTTACGTTAGGATGACGCCATGCCACGGGCCAGTAGTCCGGACGCAGCGACGCAGACGGATCGCACGGACACCACAGATCGGGCGCATCGGACCGCGGTGATCACCGCCGATACGCCGATGCTCCCCGCCGACGACAACTTCCACCCGGCCCCCGAAGGCGACCCGTACTGGGCCGAGACAACCTGGTGGTCCTTCAACATCCCCGAACGCAAGATCGGATGCTGGCTGCACGCGACCTTCCACACCACCCGGCGCACCGTCACCTGGCGCGTGTACCTGTGGGACCCGCGCGGCGCCTTCCCGGACAAGCTGCGCTACTTCCGGATGCAGACCGAGGTGCCGGTGACTGACCCGAACCCGGACCTGCGCGACATCACCATTCCCGGCGGCGGCTTCTCGGTGCGAATGTTGCGTCCCCTGCGGGAATACCAGATTGAATTCGCCGATGCGGCAGCCGACTTCGCCATTCGCCTGCACTTCGAGGGCCTGCACGATCCGCGCCGCTTCACCCCCGGCGAACCACCGTTCATGAACCACACGCACTTCGACCAGGTCGGACACGTGACCGGCGCGCTGACGTTGGACGGCGAGCACATACCGATCGACTGCTACTCGGTACGAGACCGGTCGTGGGCACCGCGCGGCGCGCCCCGTCCCCCTCGGAAACCGGACAGCGGCAGACCAACAGACGACAGCGGGCGGGTCCTGCACCCGGGCGGGCCGCTGTGGCGTCAGATCGAACGCGAGCGCGGACGCGGGCGCATCCAGTACGTGTTCGCCCACACCGGACCGGAGGCCGGGTTCCTGGCCTTCGTCAGGGTCGCCGAGGGCCGCCCCGACGGCTGGTCACCGCTCAACCACGGATGGCTTCTGCGCGACGGCGAATTCGCCTCCCTCGACAAGCCGGCCAGCTCGATGAAGAACTACCGCGACCCGGCCACCGGGTGGAGTTCGCACATGGAGCTGCAATTGACCGACACGCTGGGACGGCGAATGGCCACAGAAGGCTTCACGGTCAGCCACATCAGCGAATACGGCAGCGGCAGCACCGCATTGATGCGGTTCGACATGGACGGCCGCATCGGTTGGGGCGAGGACCAGGACATCTGGGCGCCCAAGCACTTCGCCCGGATGCGTGACGCGCTTCAGGCGGTGCGGTGACCCTCCCATCGGGAATCGAACGTTCGCAGACGGCAGGAGCATGAGTATGGCTGGTCCATTCGAGGGTGTTCGCGTCGTCGAGGTGGCGGCATGGACCTTCGTGCCGGGTGCCGGCGCCATCATGGCCGATCTCGGCGCCGACGTGATCAAGGTGGAGCCCCCGACCGGTGATCCTCAGCGCGCCCTGCGAAATGCGCTCAACGCCGATGACAATGCGCCCAACCCGTTTCTGCACGTGCCCAATCGGGGTAAGCGCAGCATCACCCTGGACTTGACCACCCCGGCCGGTCTGGACGCACTGCGCCAACTCGTCAAGACCGCGGACGTCTTTCTCACCAGCTACCTGCCGAAAGTACGGGCGAAACTCGGCATCGATCCCGACGACCTGCGCGCGGACCATCCACGGCTGATTTACGTGCGGGGATCCGGCTGGGGCAGCACCGGTCCCAACGCCTCAACGGGCGGGTTCGATTCCGCCGCAGCGTGGTCGGCGGCGGGCGTTCAGAACAAGCTGACCGCCCCGGGGGCAACCGACCCCGCCGCGCAACCGGCCGCGTTCTTCGACCTGCAGGGCTCCAGTGCCATCGCCGGTGCGGTGGCCATGGCACTGTTCCGACGAGAACGGTCGGGTGAGGGCGCGCTGATCGACGTTTCACTGCTGAACACCGGTATGTGGACCATGGGCCCCGACATCGCCGCGGCGGCGGCCGGTTCGGGGGAACTGCCGCGCATCGAACGCAAGGCGGCACCGAATCCGATCGTCAACTACTACCGCACCTCCGACGACCGATGGTTGAACCTGGTGTGCCTGCAGGCTGACCGGTTCTGGCCTGAACTCTGCATGTTGATCGGGCGCGAGGACCTGATCGACGATGAACGATTCCGCGACGCCTTCTCGCGCTTCGTCAACAGTGCCGAATGCGTCGCGGAGTTGGACGCCACGTTCGGACGCCGCACGCTCGAGGAGTGGCGCAGCGCGTTGACGGGGTTCTCCGGCGTGTGGTCGGCGGCCGCGACATTCGAGGAGGTCTGCGCCAGCCCGCAGGTCGCCGAGAACGGTTATCTGCCCGAGGTCCAAGGCACCGATGGCAAGCCGTTCCGGTTGGTGGCCCCGCCCTATCAATTCGACGGCGTGCCAACCACACCGGCCGGTCCCGCCCCCGAACTCGGCCAGCACACCGAGGAGATTCTGCTGGATTGCGGCATGGACTGGGACACGATCGCAGGCCTGCGCGAACAGGGAGTGCTGGGCTGACGTGTCAGGAATACAGGTCGAGGACCGTTTCATTGGCGAGGTCGCCCCAGAGCATCTGGCGACCCGCCCGATTCATGTGAGCGGTCCAAAGATCCTTGGCTCCTGCGGCGTCCCCGTCCTCGACCAGCGCGATGAACTTCTCGAAGGTGCGCAGCGTCTGCTTGAACTGCTTTTCGATGACTTCGGGGCCGGCGGCGGTGGTGACAGCGCGTTGCATGTGCTTGGTGATCACATCGCGCAACACCGCACCGACCAGGGCCATGGTGTTGTTTCCGGACCGCTCGAGGATGACGTCGTGGAACCGGAAGACGACGGCCGACCACTCGCCGAGGTCGGCGTGCTCGGCACCTTCGGCGATCAGAGCCGCCAGAGCCGAACTGGTAGAACGCAATTCAGCGACATCATCGGACTTCGCCCGTTTGGCCAGCAGCTCGACGGCGGCGGGCTCGAAGACCTTACGCGCCTCGTACACATCGGCCAGTGTGGTCTTCGACATCTGCAGCAGCAGGCCGAAATCCCGCGCGGCCACGGCGGTCTCGGGCGAGGACACCAGCACGCCGCCACGCGAACCGCGGCGCACCACGATCAGGGATTCGCTCTCCAGGATCCGGAACGCCTCGCGCAGCGTGGGCCGCGACACCCCGAACTGCCGCACGAGTTCCACCTCGGTCGGCAGCGCGTCGCCCTTCTTGAGCACGCCACGCACGATGCTGCTGCGCAGATGGTCGGCGATCAGCTCGGCGGTCTTGGGGGCGCGAACGAGCTTGGACGAGCGGTCGCCACGGCCGTTCAGGTCCATCGCCCTCCTGCCCTACCCGCCGAAAACCTCAACCAAATAGCTAATTCAGCTTACTCAATGACGCCCGGCTAGGAGGAATTCAGTGACAGCCTCGACCGTTTCCACCCGCAAGAGCTTGTTCATCGACGGAGCATGGACGTCGGGCACCGGCAACGACACCGTGACGGTGGTGAACCCGGCGACCGAGCAATCCATCGCCGAGGTGCCGCAGGCCACCGTCGCCGACATCGACGCCGCTGTCACCGCGGCCCGCACCGCGTTCGACCAAGGACCGTGGCCGACGATGCGCCCGGCCGAGCGTTGCCGCGTCCTGGCCGCCATGGCCGACGAACTCACCCGCCGCCGAGACGAGTTGATCGAGTTGAACATCGCCGAGGCCGGTTCGACTCGAATGCTCTCTGAGATGCTTCAGGTCGGCACCCCGATCGACCACTTCCGCGACCTGACCGACCGGGTGTTGCCGCAGTTCGACTTCGAACCGCCGGTGCGGCCCGTGATGGGCCATGGCATCGGACAGGGCATGATGCTGCGCGAAGCCTATGGCGTGGCCGCGCTCATCACCCCGTTCAACTTCCCGTTCCTGCTGAACCTGGCCAAGATCGGACCCGCTCTGGCCGCCGGGTGTACCGCGGTGCTCAAACCGTCGCCGTACACGCCGCTGGAGGCGCTGGTGCTCGGTGAGGTGGCCGAGGCCGCCGGTCTGCCGCCGGGTGTGCTCAACGTGGTCACCGGCGACATCGCCGAGGGCGAGGCGCTGACCACCCATCCGGGGGTGGACCTCGTCAGCTTCACCGGCTCGGATGCGGTGGGCCGCAGGGTATACACGCAGGCGGCGGATTCGCTGAAAAAGGTCGTTCTCGAACTCGGCGGCAAGTCGGCGAACATCATCCTCGACGACGCCGACCTCGACAAGGTGATGGAGAGCGTGCTTGCGGGCATCGTCACCCACGCGGGACAGGGCTGCGCGCTGCTGACCCGCATACTGGTGCACCACTCGCTGCACGACGAGCTCGTCGCCCGCATCACCGGCGTGCTGGGCTTCATCAGCGTGGGAGACCCGGCCGACCCGGCGACGATGATGGGCCCGCTGATCCGCGAGGTGCAACGCGAGCGGGTCGAGTCGTTGATCGCGACCGGTGTGGACGAAGGCGCGCAGATCGCCTTCGGCGGAAAGCGTCCCGCACAGATGGAGCGCGGCTACTTCGTGGAACCGACGCTGTTCGTCGGGGTGGACAACTCGATGCGCATCGCTCAGGACGAGTTCTTCGGCCCGGTCGGTGTGGTCATTCCGTTCGGCGACGACGACGAGGCGGTGCGGCTGGCCAACGACAGCCGTTACGGTTTGGCCGGGGGCGTCTGGTCGGCCGACCCGCTGAGGGCGGTGGCGGTCGGACGCCGGTTGCGCGCAGGCACCGTCATCATCAATGGTGGTGGTGGCGGGCTGAACCCGAGCGCGCCGTTCGGCGGGTACAAGCACAGCGGCATCGGCCGGGAGTTCGGTGAGTACGGGCTGGCGGAGTACCTGCAGCACAAGGCGCTTCAATGGCCGGTGGGCTGATGTTAGGTGAGGCCGTGAGGATTGGTCGACTGCTCGCCCTCGCTGCGGGTGCCGCCATGCTGTTGCCGGGCGCGGTGGCGGCGCATGCGGACCCAGCGCCCGCGCGGCCGCCTGGTTCCCCCGATTACATCGACCACACCGTGTGGGAGTACCACGGCGATCGCGCGACCCTACGCATCTATCCCACGCCGTGGGGGTGGGCCGGGTCGGGACCGTTCAGCAACGGCGCGCAGAGCTACGACGCGTGGGCGGAACTACTCGAGCATGCGCCCGACGCCAACACGCTGTCCATGCAGAACCAGTTCATGTGCTACTGGCAACTTTCCACGTTCACCAACCCGGGCAAGGTCGGCACCTGGAACCTCGAACCGTGGCGTCCCGTCGTGTCCAGCATCATCATGCAGAACTCCGGGTGCAACCCCGGCGGACCCGACGACGTCCTCAACTGGTGATCGGCGCGAACACCGGGTCGATCAAATCCGCTACCACATCCCACGGAATGGTGATCGAGCGCACCTCCCTGCCGAATTGCCCCTCAGGGAAGTACATCTGGATGCCCGCATCGGTCGGGATCCAAAATCGGAAGTTGCGCTCCACCGGCGCCCATCCCGCGTAGTACTCCCCCCATCCGCCCAGCGGCGGTTCCGGGTAGGTGGCGGGCAGGATCTTCTTCGTCAACTCGCCCAACCGGTTGAGCCCAGCCTGTTCGTCGACGAACAAGTTCTTCCACACGATCTGGATTCCGCTGCGCGAATCGAACACCCGCGTGGCGACCGTGTCGACAGGCATATTGGGCAGTTCGACGGCGTTGTATCGGCCCTGCCACAGTTCCGAGACGGTCATCGGGCGGAACTGCAACCTGCCCTGCGTGCTGAATGTCCATGGCGAACTCTTACTGGCGCTGGCTGCGAACAGCCACACCTGACCGTTGGCCTCATCGTCGAGAATTCGGTTGATCGCGTCGGTGACCGCTGGGTCACCGCCCGCGAGCTTCTCGTAGTGCACGGTCCACTCGCCCGGACCTTGCGGGCTGGTCCCGGAGCGCACGTCGGGTACGACGGTGTAGGTGACGCCGTTGGATGTGGTGTCAGCGTCGGCCGTCGGAGCGGTTCCGACGAGCGCCGCGACCAGTACGACACCGAGCAGTGCGCCCGTCGATCGTGTGAGTCGCCCGCTCACGGCAGCACGACATCACTGGCCAGCCAGCGGCCGTCGACCTTTTCCATGGTGATGATGATGCGGTTGCGATCAAGCCGCGGTTCGGGATTGAGCGCGTTGGTGACCGACTGATCCAGGAAGAGCATCACCTCGACCTTGTCCTGGGTCGCCGACTTGATGCCTGCCGCGACCACCTTGCCGTCGGCGCGGGCCTTGTTGTCGATGAGCGCCTGTTTGAGCTGGCTGCTGGACTCGCTGTACATCTTCTTGAACTCGCCGGTCGCACCGTCCAACACCGCCGCGAAATTCTCGTCGAGCTTGGCCGCGTCGACACTGGTCAGCACGACGGCGTATTGCTGCGCCGCGGCGAGCGCCTGCTGGCCGGCATCGGTGACTGCCCGCTCGCGCTGCAGGTCGACGGCCAACACAGCGCTGGTGGCCAACGATCCGAGGAGGAGCACGGCCCCCAGTCCCAGCGCCACCGTCTTGCGGGTGGGCTTCCGCAGCCAGCGGCGTCGCAGCGAATCCGATTCGGGCTCAACGGCTTTTTCGCTCGTCTTCGATTCGGGTTCGGCGGCGGTGGTCTCCTCGCGGGCCTTCTTCTCGGTGTCTTCGGCGTCGGTGTCGTCGTTGGCGTCCAGTGTCAGCACCTGTTCCCGGGTAGTCATCGTCTGCTCCTGTCAGAGTAGTTGGGCGTCGGTCGGGGTGATCCCGCGTTGCTGCGCATCACGGACCACTCGGTGGTGGAGGAAGCGGAAGGAAGGGACCGCCGTACGGTGTCGGGATGGTCAGCGGGCCGGTCGGAACCGGATCGGCGCGCTGCAGCGGATGTGCGCCGGGCGGGGGGCCCGCGGT
This sequence comes from Mycobacterium neumannii, assembly GCF_002245615.1. Classification (NCBI taxonomy): domain Bacteria; kingdom Bacillati; phylum Actinomycetota; class Actinomycetes; order Mycobacteriales; family Mycobacteriaceae; genus Mycobacterium; species Mycobacterium neumannii. Next base: position 120,086 of record NZ_NKCO01000012.1, read on the forward strand.
GTCGTCGCCGGGCGGACGTGGCGCGTTGCGCGCCCCGCGCACAAGGTACTTCGGATCCGGGTTCGGGCAGTAGGTGTACAGGTAGGGCTCGGGGAAATCGGTCAGCGTCGGCGGCGCCTGGGGCAGGTTGTAGTCGCACCCGTACCGGGAGTACAGGCTGACCGCTCCCCACACCCCACCGTCGCGGAACGCGCTGCCGACCGCGTCGAGCGCCGATCCGGCGCGGTACTGCGGGAAGAAGAACTCCTGCAGGGCAGGCACCCGCAGATAGGCCAGCTGGGACACGGTGGTCAGGTTGCCCAGCAACTGCACCATCGTCGGTGAGTTGTCGGCGATGACGGCGTCGATACCCGAGAACGCTTGCGGCCCACGATCCAGCAGGGTCCGGTACCCGCCGTCCATGCGTTGCACGCCACCGAGAATCGTCGACAAGTCCTCGGATGTTTCGGCCATCCCAGGGCTGACGTCACGGACCGTCGACAGCACCACCTTGCTGTTGCGGATCAGGCTGACCGTCTGGGGCAGAACCGAATCCAACGTCGACACCAGGAACGTGCCGCCGTCGAGGATGGCGGCGAGCTTGTCGGTGCCCTCCGGCCCGACCCGAAGTTCGTCGAGGACCGCCGACAACCGCTCGGTGTCGATCTGCTCGAGGGTGCCGTCCAGATCGCTGAGCAGCTTGGCCAGCGTCACCGGAGTGGTCGTGCGGTCGCTGGAGATCTCGGCGCCGTCGGCCAGGTAGGGACCGTCATTGCGGTCGGCGCGGAAATCGAGGTACTGCTCGCCGGCCGGCGACAGCGCAGACACCCGAACCGCGGTGTCGGTGGGGATGCGGGTACCCGGGTGAAGTGCCGCGACCGCGACCGCGCCCGTGTCGGACAACTCGATCGAGCGCACGCGCCCCACCGGCACACCCCGCAGCGTCACGTCCTGGCCCGGCAGCAGACCACCGGTCTGGTCGAGGTGGACGCGGATCAGGGATTCGGTGCTCACCGGATCGAGCCGCAACGTCCCGAAGATCAGGTATGTCACGCCGATGACGAACATCATCGCCAGCGCGAGCGCCGACAGGCCCAGGCGGCGCAGTTTGGCCCATCGCAACGCATTCAGCAGCGGCCTCATGGTGTGCCCTCCTCCAGTGACGCTCCCGGCGGAGCGCTCGGCGGTGGCGGCTTGAGCCCCGGCGGCGGCGGAGCAGGTGTGAGGTTGCCGGGGTTGGGCCCGATCAGGTTCGGCGGTGGCGCGACTCCGGGTGGGGCCGTGGGCTTACCCCAGAACTTGTTGCGAATCATCAACAGCTCGTAGGAGATACTGCCGACCAGGTTGCGGAAGTCCTCGCGGCCCGGACCGCGGCTGCCCGGGTCGGCGGGATGGTAGGGGTCGGCGAACGCCCCGACGGCGAGGTCGGCCAGGTCGATCGTGACGTTGGACGCTGTCGAGTTGGTCGTCTTGAGAATCGGGCCGAACATCAGGTTGAAGTTGGCCAGCGACGCACCGGGAGCGGTCGCCGCCTCGTTGAGCCCCTCGGAGAGCCGGTTGAGGTCGGCCATCATGCTGCGCGACTCCTCTCCGCGCACCGACGGAAACTTGGCCAGCTGCAGCGTGATCCGGTTCACCTGCGCGATCAGATCGACGATCCGGTCGGTGTTCTCCGCGACGGCGCCCAGCGCCGGGCCGGCCGCCTCGATGGCCGCGTCGATGGACTCCTGCCGGGCCGCCATCGTGGCGGACAGATCTCCGGTCCGGGTGAGTGCGCGCTTGATGGAATCCGAACGTGCCGAGAGACTTTGGATCAAGCGGGTGGACTCGTCGACGAACCTGTTCAGATCCTCACCCTTACCGCCGACAGCGCGGCCCATACCGTTGATCACCCGGGTCAGGTTGCGGATCGCGCCGCCATTGACCAACAGGGCTGCGGTGCTCAACACGTCTTCCACCGAGGCGGCCGAGGCGGTCGAATCCAACGGGAGCACGGTGCCCGCTGCCAGCGGTGTCGTCGCCGCAGATGCACCGGGAGGCGGTGTCAGCGCGACGAAGATATCGCCCAGCGGGGTGGCCGAACGCAGTTCTGCCTTCGTCCCGGAGGGGATCTGGACATCCGAGTCGATCCGCAGCGTCACCACCGCCGTGTAATCCCGGGCGGTCATCGACTGAACCTCACCGACATCGGCGCCGGATAACCGGACCTTGGCCTTGGCGGGCAGGTTCAGCGCATTCGCGAATGTCGCGCTGATCTCGTACGAGTCCTCACCGACGGATGGCGCGGGCAGCGGCACCCGGTCCAGGCCCATCGAACAACCTCCGAGGGCGCCCCCCAGAAACACCGAGGCTGTGAGTGCGCCCAGCGCGCGGACCCTTCTTCGCACCGGTGGGGGCGAAAAACGCGTCATGGGCTCTTTCACGGGCCGCGTCACGGGCTCCTTCATGGGCTGCTTCATGGTCCGAGCCCCGCCAATCCCTCGAGCATGCTGGTGACTCCGAAATCTGGGCCGAAATCCTGAATGGTCCCCGTCGTGCAACCCAGCTGCTTCATGCCCAGCAGGTTGCACACCTCCTTGGTGAACTGACCGTTGAGTTCGACCTTGTCGAGCACCGGGTGCGCACGGATGGCGTCCTTCTCGTGGTCGATCATGTTGTAGACGTTGTCGAGCAACATCGGCGCCACGTCCAGAGATTCCGCTAGCTCGCGCCGGTACTCGGCGATGGCCTTGGTCGTCGTCTCCATCCCTGCAGTCGTGGTCTTCAGCGCGCCGCGGTTGTCCTCGATGAGGTCGGCTGTCTCGGAGAGGATCTGGTTGATCTGCGCGCCGGTCGATCCGCTGCCGAGCTGTTCGGCCGCCAACACATCGCTGAGTTGACGCATCGACGAGCCGAAATCGCGGATGGTCTGATCGTTCTCGGCGGCCGCGGTGGTGAGGCTCTCCAGGTTGGTGACGATCTTGGTGATCGCGTCACCGGTCGGCGCCCCGCGCTCCTTGCTCATCTTCAACGCAGTCGACAGCTCCCCCAGCGCCGACCGGATCTTCGTGCCGTTGCCCTCGGTCATCGCGGCGCTCACCGACAGCAGGTCGGCGACTGGGCCGGAGCCGTGGCCGTCGCCCTGCAGCTGCACCGACAGCTCGTCGATCATCGCCAGCACACGGTCGAATTCGACGGGCGTACGGGTGCGATCCAGGCCGAGGGTCTGACCGTCAGTGAGCGTCGGACCGTCCTCGTAGACGGGTGTGAACTCCACGTGCCTGTCGGTGAGGATGGAGGTGGACACGGTCACCGCCTGCGCGTCGGCCGGGATCTTGACCCCCGGCTCGACGCGCATCGTCACCTCGACATAGGCGCCCTTCGCCTCGATCTTCTCGACGCTACCGACGGGCATACCGAGAATCGACACCGCGTTGCCCTCGTAAAGCCCACTGGCACTGTCGAACAGGCCGATTATCGTCATAGCTCGCTCACCGAACGGATTGCTCGAGCAGCCGCATGCGCCGCACACCATCGCGACGATGGCGATCAACTTCAGCAGTGCCCGCGAGGTCATTTGCAGTCCCCGAAGTAGGGCGGCAGGTTGAACTGCTTGGCGCGCCCGCTGATCGCGCACACGAACGTGTCGATCATGGTGCCGCCGGTGGAGGTGAAGTCGAACTCGTTGCCGTTGCCGGTGGCGTTGGCGAAGTTGCGGACCGTGACGGGCATCAGTTGCAGCGTGCTGCGCAGCAGCGCGTCGTTGCGGCCCACCGCGCCGAGCATGCCCTCGAGGTTGTGCAGCAGCTCGTCGATGCGCTGCCGGTCACCGATCAGCACGGGCCGCAACTGGTTCACCAACTTCGTGGTGGCGTCGATCAGCCGGACGACGAGCTCCTTGCGCGCCGCAAGATCGCCGAGCACCTCGCGGCCCTGGGTCATCAGCAGGCCCAGGCTGCGCCGCTGGTTGCCGAGCAGCTCGGCCACCTGTTCGGTGCTGCGAAGCAGGTCGTAGATCTGGTCACGGCGCGACGCGATCACCGATGAGAGGTGCTCGATGTTGTGCAGAGCCTGAGGGAGTACCTCGGGCGCGCCCTCCAGCTGGGTCGACAGCGTCGTCATCGACTGTGCGATCTTCTCGGCGTCGACGGCCTCGAATGTCGTGGTGGCGTCCTGCAGGGCGGACTGCAGGTCATAGGGCACCTCGGTATTGGCCATCGGGATGCGGTTGTCCGACAGTTCCTTCGAGCCCGCTGGCTCAACATCGACATACCGCGCGCCCAGCAGCGTGGTGAGTTTGATCGACGCCCGAGTGGCCGAGCCGAGCGGGATGTCGTCGTCGATCTCGAGGCCTACGGCCACATGGTCGCGCGCGAGCCGCATGCTTGTCACGCGACCGACGCGCACGCCGGCAACCGTCACCTGGTCGCCCACGCTCAGGCCCGCCGCCTGCGCGAACTCGGCGGTGTAGACGTCCTTGCCCACTCCGAGCCGACCAAGGCCGAGCGCCCCGCCAAGGGCCAGCGCGATGACCAGAACCGAGATCAAGCCGAGCTGAAACTTGCTGTATGAGCGAACGGACCGAAGCCACACCCGTTTTCCGGCCGTCTTGTCCAGAATCTCTGTCATCGTCCTCACCGACACTTCTGGCTGTAGGTCAAACGGTCTTCGGGCGTGCCTTCCCGCACGATGGCGTTGATCAGGCTGTCGATACGCGGGAACTGACTGACGGTCAGGTTGCATGCGTACACGTCGAGGTAGGCCCCACCCTGACTGAACCGGGCCAGGCCCTTGAGCATCAACGGCGTGTTGAAGGCCATGTAGGCGAATCCCTGCTTGTCCTCCATGAAGTGTTTGGCGAAGCCGGGCTCGCGAGCCAGCCACTCTCTCATGTCCGGTTGGACGTCGGTGATGACGTTGGCCAACCTTTCACCCACAATCGACACCTGGTCCATCGAATCGACGAATTCCGCACGGCGTGCGGCAAACCCGTTGAACGTCGTCTCCGCCGAATCGATCGTCTCGTTCAGTGCACCGCCGTGGTCGGCCAGGGAGGCCACCACCTTGTTCAGGTGGATGAGCACACCGTCGAGAATCGCGTCGGTGCCCGAGTACGACTCCGCAAGACGGGTCGTCTCGGAGATCATGGTCGCGATCGCGCCGGTGTCACCCTGCAGCGACCGGACGATGGCGGTCGTGAGGTTGTCGACCTGATCGGGATTGAGCAGCGCGAAAAGCGGCTCGAAACCGTTGAGCAGCCGGGAGATGTCGAACGAGGGCTCGGTGCGCTCGACCGGGATCACCGCACCGGCGGGCAGCACGCGTGGATCGCCGTAGTCGGCAAGTGACAGGCCGAGATAGCGCTGGCCGATGATGTTCTGGTAGATGATGGCGGCTTTGGTGTTTCCGTAGAGCACCTGTTCGGCCTGCACCTGGAACTGCACCCGCGCCTCGGTTCCGTCGAGCGCGATGTCGTCGACGCGGCCCACCTTGACCCCCGCCATCCGCACTTCGTCACCGACCTTCAGTCCGGATGCGTCGCTGAAGATCGCGTTGTACGAATGGGTTTGACCATCGATCCCGCGCTTCAACGTGACGAACACCGTCCAGATCAGTGCCAGACAGACGACGAGGAATATGCACAGTCCGGTCAGCGGGCGGATGTGTCGCCTCAGCGGCGTCCTGACTGGCGGGCCGGTTGACGTCACGGGCCGTTCCCCCCTTCCGAAGTGGTGGGCCCGGGAAGCGCCGCCTCCGCAGGCAGCGGCAATCCCGGCGGCGGCGCCGCAGCGTGCGCCGACGGATCCGGGACGATCTGCACGGTGTTACCCCGAGCGACCGGCCCGAGCAGCAACTCCGATGCGACATTCGGTTCCGGTCCCAGCAGCTCGCTCAGCTGAGCGCGTTCTTCGGGGCTCCCGACAGGACCTACGTTGCCCCCGGGCGGTCGGTAGTTTCGCGGATCGAGTTGCCGGGGCAGTGCGGGCGGGTCGGCGGTCAGGGGGGCGGTTCGGCAGCTCGGCCCTTCGAGTGCGCCATAGCGTGGGCAGTCCTGGCGGGTGTACATCCGGTTCGGAGTGAGCACCAACATGAACTTGCCCACCGCCATGTTCTTGTCCTCGTGCCACACGTGGTCGAAGAACCGGTTCGTCAGGTTATTGATCCGGGTGACGATGGGCGCGAAAACGCCCTTGCCGTCGGCCATCACACCCAACACCGGAGACATCTGGGTGGTGATCACGATCATCCGGTCGGTGTTGTTCTCGAATGCGGTGCCGACTTCGCCGAACGTGGTGTGGCCCGCGGACAGGAACGTGGCCAGCTCTTGGCGTTTCTCGGCGAAGGTGCGCATCGGCACGACCGCGCTGTGCACGGCGTCCAGGAGATCCGGCGCACTGCCTTGCAGGCCCTGCAGCGCCTCGGACAGGACCGCGAGCGTGGCCTCGGTGCCGTCGTCGGCCATGACGCCGTTGAGTTGCTCGACGATCCGGTTGGCCCCGCTGCCCGCCCGTTCGATCTCGTCGCCTCGGCCGCTGGTGGCCTCGGCGACGGCGGCCAGCACGCCGACGGTGTCGGTGTCGCCGGGTCGTCCCGCGGCGGCGAGCACGTCGCGCAGCTTCGACAGCGCGGTCTGGAACTGGACGGTGGCCAGGCTGTCGTCTTGGTGAATCTGTGAGCCCGCCTTCAGCGGTGGGCCGGAACCGTTGTCCACCAGCTGGATCGATGACACCGCGAATACGTTGCCGGGGACGACGCGCGCGGTGACCGTGGCGGGGATGGAGTGCGCGAAGTGCGGGTCCAGACTCAGGTCGACCTCGTTGTCGCCACCGTCGATACTCGGCGTGACGCTCTCGACGGTGCCCACCAGTGCCCCGCGGAACTTCACGTCGGATCCCTTTGGCAGCCCGTCTCCGACGTTGGCGAGCAACGCGACCACCTCGACGCGACCCGAGAACACGCCCTCGGACTTCGCGATCGCGGCGGCGGCCACCAGTAGGGTGCCGATCAGCAGCGCGATACCGCGCAGCAGCAACCGGAGATCCGATACGGGTTTGGCCGCCGACTCGAAATTCTGAACCACCGGTCAGCCCCCCAGCCTCGCGCCGGAGCCGATCCCCCACAAGGCGATCGTGAGGAGGAGATTCGCGATGATCATCACCGAGATGCTTGCGCGCATCGCCCGGCCGGCCGCGATGCCGACGCCTTGTGGCCCGCCCGCGGCGAAATAGCCGTAATAGCACTGAATGGTCGATGTGATGATCACGAAGACGATCGCCTTGATCACCGAGTACACGATGTCCTGGCCGGTGAGCACCAGCCGGAAGTAGTGCTCGAACGATCCCGCCGACAGGCCGCCCGCGAACGTCACGATGCTCTGCACCGCCGCGTAATTCACGACCAGACACAGGATGTACAGGGGAATGATCGCCACCACGGAGGCAAGCAGTCGGGTGCTGACCAGATACGGAAGCGGTCGGATCGCCAGGGACTCGATCGCGTCGATCTCCTCGGAGATTCGCATCGACCCCAGCTGCGCGGTGAACCGGCAACCGGCCTGCGCGGCGAACGCCAGCGCGGCCATCACCGGCGCGAGCTCACGGGTGGACACCGTCGAAGACAGCAGTCCCGCAGCGGGTTCCATACCCAACAGGTGCAGGGCCTGGTAGCCCTCGATGCCCACGATCGCGCCTGCCGTCGCCCCGAGCAGGATGATCACCCACGCGGTACCGCCGCCGACCACGATGGACCCGTTCCCCCACGTGACGTCCGACAGGATGGTCAGGAAAGCCTTGCGGTAGCGCGTCAACGCCAGCGGGAAACCGGCGACGGCGCGGCTGAAGAACGTGAGCATGTGGCCGAGCCGCACACCCAGACCGGCCACCGATGTGGACGCGGTCAGGATGGGCCGCACGCCCTTCGGGTAGTACGGGGCCGCCATCAGAGCGCTGCCTTGGGGAACAGCAGCACGTACATCTGGGTGAATACCACGTTGGTGATCATCAGCAGCAGGATGGATGCCACCACCGTGGCGTTGACCGAGTTCGCCACGCCCGCGGGGCCACCTTTGGTGGTCAGTCCCTTGTCGCAAGCGACGATCGCGACGATCGCGGCGAACACCACCGCCTTGATCATGGTGAGGATCAGATCACCGACCGTCGCGAACGACGCGAAGGTCATCACAAAACTGCCCGGCGCGCCGTTCTGGGCGAACGTGTTGAACAGATAGCCGGCGAGGAAGCCGATGAAGCACACCAGCCCGGTCAGTGCGACGCCCACAACGATGGCCGCGGCCAGGCGTGGGACGACGAGCCTGCGCACCGCCGAGATTCCGAGCACCTCAAGGGCATCCACCTCTTCTCGGATGGTGCGCGACCCGAGGTCCGCGCAGATCGCCGAGCCGACTGCGGACGCCATCAGCAAGGCGGCCACCAGCGGCGCACCCTGCCGGATCACCGCAAGCCCGCTGGCGGCCCCGGCCAGCGAGGTGGCTCCGACCTGCCCGGCCAGCAGGGCGAACTGGATCTGCAGCGTCACCCCGATCGGGATCGCCACACACATGGTCGGCAGCATCGCCGTCGACGCCATGAATGCGGCCTGCTCCACGAACTCCCAGAACGGGAAGCGCCACCTGACGATGTCGACCACGAGGTACCGGATCGCCTGCAGGCCCAGGATGCACTGACTGCCAACCGTGTTCAGCGCCGCGACGGGGTGGCGCTGAACGTACCCCCAGCCCCAGTCGCCGACCTCACCAAGGGGGCTCGGGTACACCTCTGAAGGCTTGGTCATCCCGTACTCACCGGCCGTCAGCCACGTGGAAGTCCGAGCGCCCGCTCTGCAATGACGTTACGCAAGACCTCGTTGGTACCTCCGGCGATGGTGAAAGCCCGTCCGTAGAGAAACGCATCCTGCCACCAACCGCCGTCGTGCACGTGCGAATCCGTCTCGATGCGAACCCCGTCGTGACCCTGAAGCTGCAGACCGTATTCATGCAACGCTAGATTGATTTGGCTGAACAGGATTTTCGACACCGGCGCGTCGGCGAGGTCGGCGCCGCCGTGCAGCGCCCTGCTCTCGTTGTAGGCGGCGACCAACGAGTTGACGTGCACGTCCGCGACGAACCCCCCGATCGCTTGGCGCACATCGCGACGGTCGAGCACCGAGCCGGGGTCGACGTCACCGTCGGAGACCGACCAGTCGGGCAGGCTGCCCGCGAGCCGGACCAAGCGCTGCAGCGCACCGAAAAGCGACGCACCGCTACCCGCGCCCGCACGTTCGTGCACCAGGCTGGCGGTGGTCACGGCCCAGCCCTGGTCGATCTCGCCGATCACGTGCTCGGCCGGAACACGCACACCGTCGAAGAAGACCTCGTTGAAGTCCGCCGTCCCGGTGATCTCCCGCAACGGCCGCACCGTGACCCCGGGCAGCGACATGTCCAAAGCGAATGCCGTGATACCCGCGTGCTTGGGGACGTCGGGGTTCGTGCGGGCCAGCAAATACCCCCAGTCGGCGTGCTGGCCGTTGGTGGTCCACACCTTCTGACCGTCGACGACGAAGACGTCACCTTCGCGGCGAGCGCGTGTGCGCAGGCCGGCCAGATCGCTACCGGCATCGGGCTCACTGAACAGCTGGCACCAGATGTGCTCCCCGGACCGGATGCGCGGAAGGAAGTAGTCCTTTTGCTCAGCAGACCCGGACGCGATGATCGCCGCCGCTGCCAGCATCCCACCGCCCACCGGGCCAGGCGCGTTGACGCGTATCAACTCGTCGATCACAACGGATTCGTGCAGCGGATGCGGGTCCGGCAGCCCACCGTATTCGACCGGCCAGTTCACCCCGAGCATTTGCTCAGAGAACAGTCGCGCCGTCCACTCCCGAAGTTTCGGGATGTCATGGGCTTCGGGCGCGCGAACGCCCGTGCGACCGTGTCGGGGCGGTTGATATCGGGCGGCCAAGGCACGTACCCGCTCGCGCAGCAAGTCGAGGTGCGTGTCCTGTTCGAGGTGCAATTCAACCCCTCTCCATCGAATGGCCGAACCAGCAATCGAGCTTAATCAGTATCCTGTATCTTGTGAAGGCTTTTGCGGATCCGGTCCCCTCCGTCACCGATCAGAGCAAGGAGACGCCGTGAATTTCGACCTCACCGACGAACAACGCGGGTTGATCGACGTGACCCGCGAGTTGTTGGAGCGGCACTCGTCGGTGACCGCGGCCCGCGCGTTGATCGACGGACCTACGGGATACGACGAGCAGTTGTGGCGCAAAGGAGCCGAACTGGGTTGGCCCGCGTTGGCAATCCCCGAGGCGGACGGCGGGCTGGGTCAGCAGTCCATCGAATTGGCCTTGGTGGCAACCGAACTGGGCCGCGGACTGGCGTCGACGCCTTTTCTGCCGACCGCCGTCGTAGCCGACGCCGTCTCCCGCTCGGCCGCCGCCTGCCGGACTGAGCTGTTGGCGGCACTGGCCTCGGGCACGCAGACCGCGGCGTGGGCCTTCGCCGAAGCCGGGCGGCCCTGGTCGGTGGAGGGAATCCAGACCACCGCTACCCGCGACGGCTCCGGATACGTCATCAGCGGGGCGAAGGCCTCGGTCCAGGACGCCGATTCGGCCGCGACGCTTCTGGTCGACGCCGTGCTCGGCGGGCGGCCGGCACGCTTCCTGGTGCCCGCCGACACCACCGGCGTGAAGATCGAGCGCCAGCACACGCTCGACGTGACGCGCCGGTACTGCGACGTCGTGTTCGACGCAGTGGCGCTGGACGGCGCGGTGTTGCTGGCAGAGGGTGCGGCCGCCGAGGATTCGATCGCCCGCTCCGGTCGGCTCGCCGCAGTGTTGACGTGCGCCGAGCTGGTGGGAATCGGCGAGCGGCTGCTGGAGCTCACGGTGGCCTACGTCAAGGAACGCGTCCAGTTCGGCAAGGCGGTCGGTAGTTTCCAGGCCGTCAAACACAAGTGTGCCGACATGCGAATCTGGATTCAGTCCAGCGCTGCGGCAACGTATTTCGCCGCCATGACGCTCGACAGCGAACACCGCGACAGCGCCCATGCCGCCAGCGTGGCCAAGGCCTATGCATCCGAGGCGGTGAACCGGCTCGCCGGTGAGGCGCTTCAGCTGCACGGTGGCATCGGGTTCACGTGGGAGCATGACCTGCACCTGTACCTGCGCCGGGCGCGGGTTGGCGCGGCCCTCTACGGCGACGCCGACCACCACCGCGAGCAGCTGTGCCGGGCGCAGGTCCTCGCCTCGGCCTGAGAACTCCCTCAGTTCCCCCAACTCAGCTGCAGCGAGTCCAGCCCGAAGACCTGCCCCGCGTGCTCGACGGGCGTTTCGGTGACCCGGTAGGCCGGGATGCGCGCATGCCACTCCTCGAGGAACACCGTCATCTCCTGACGCGCCAGGTGTGAACCCAGGCAGCGGTGCGGGCCGGCGCCGAACGAGATATGGCGCGCGACACCGCGGTCCAGGTCGACTTCGCGGGCCCGGGGAAACACCGTCTCGTCCCGTCCGGCGGCGGCCAGCGGGAAGGAGGCCATGTCGCCGGCTTTGACCGGACAGCCGTGAAACTCCATGTCCTGAGTGGCTTTTCGAGCGGTCTGCACGATCGGATAGACCCGGAGCATTTCCTCGATGGCGCGCGGGATGAGCTCGGGCTCGGCGACGATGCGGGCTCGGTCCTCGTCGTGGGTGGCCAGGTGCAGCATCGCGTAGGAGAGTTGGCTGGCCACGGTGTCCAGACCCGCCATGAACAGCAACAGAAGGCAGTTGAGCAGGTCACCGTCGCTGACCGGCTCACCGTCGATCGTCCATCTGAGGGCGGCGCTGACGATGTCGTGGGCGTCCGGGCTCGGGTCCGCGCGGCGCTGGTCGATCAGCGACTGGAAATACCCCACCACCTGCGTCATGCCCTCGAGCCGGATCGCCATGGCCTCGTCACCCAGACCGGATTGGTGCAGCATTTTGTCTTCCCACTCGAGGAATTCGTCGAGCCGTTCGATGGGCATGCCCATGATGTTGAGGAAGATGTGCGAGGGGAATACCCTGGCTACCTGCTTGACGAACTCGCAGGAGCCCTCGGCCGAGATGCGATCAATGAGTTCTGCTGCGAGTCTACGGTGTTCGTCGCGCAACCCCTTGACCCGGCCCGGCGAGAAGTACTCGGCGAGCACCTGCCGCCACTTGGCGTGTTGCGGCGGGTCGACCATCACCGGGATCCATTGGTAGGGCGGATCGGGGTCCGTCGGCACGATCACACTGCTGGACCACAATTCGGGGTGCTGCAGGCCCTCGAGGATCGCCGCATAGTCGGTGAACATCCAGTACCCGGCGTCGCCCTCGGTGTTACGGAACACCGGACGCATAAGGTCTTGGCGCGAATCGATGCTCGCGAATCCTGTCAGCGCCGGGCCGGTGAGGGCAGCCAGCTCGAATGTGTCCACCGGGCACTGTCCAACCTGCTGTTCAGCCGTCACGTCGTGAACCTCTCGTCAGCGACTTCTACTTGCGTTGTCTACGAGACGATTTCGCCTCTCCGCACACATACGATGACGCCAGGACGGCCTGCGGTTGGAAACGTCCGTCGTCGGCCGACGTCATGCGCAGTTCTTTGGCTTCCCCGAGGGATACGCAGAACGCCTGGACCGTATCAATAGTCTTGCGGCAGCGAGGCGCCCTTCAGGGATTCAGCAGATGAAATCGGTGACTCACGTGACCGACGTACCCACCAGCAGCCCGACAACGTAGGTCGCCGCAATGGCCAGAGAACCGAATGCCAGCTGACGCAGAGAGGCGAACCAGATCGGTCGCCCGGTGAAACGCGCGGCCACACCTCCCGCGACGAGCAGGCCGATGCCACCACACGCCAGCCCTGCCCACAGCGAGTGGAAGCCGAGCAGGTATGGAATCAGCGGAATGATCGCTCCAAGCGTGAACATCAGGAACGACGACCCGGCCGCGACCGACGGCGACGGCTTCTCCCGGGGGTCGACGCCCAACTCCTGGACGAGGTGGAAGTTCAGGGCCCGGTGCTCGTCGCGATGCACCTCATCGGTGGCCTTGACCGCGGTTTCACGGGTCATGCCCATGTCCATCAACATCGCCACCAGCTCCGCCTTCTCGGCCTGTGGGTGCTTGCGGAAAGCCCTCCGCTCGACCAGGACCTCGGATTCGATTTGTTCGTTGGCGGTGGTCACCGAGGTGTACTCCCCCAGCGCCATCGAAAACGCACCGGCCAACAGCCCGGCAACGCCGCTGATGACAACGGTGTCCGCGTCGGCCGCTGCCGCGACACCGGCGATGAGGGCGGTGTTGCTGACGAGGCCGTCCATGGCGCCGAAGGTCGCGGCGCGCAGCCAGCCACCGGTGACGTCGGCGTGCCGGTGCGTCGAGGTGTGCGGCACTCCGGTCGGGGCGGTCATACCGACGATTCAACGCCACGGATTTCGCCTGGTCCAGTGAGGATTGCCTGGGTTTACCACATCACAGTTTGCGCGAGCCCGCGGACGGCTACGGTCGAGTCATGACCACCACTGCCGAACATCTGCGCAATGCGCTCGACGGACGTTGGCGCGACGTGAAGAACCGGATGCGCGAGGAGCTCTCCAGCGAGGTCTTCCGACCGCACTACACCCCCAACACCGTCATCGCCCGTACGAAAGTGGCGGAACAGCTCAAGATCATGGCGGCCATGGGTGCCGCCGAGGACGGCTTCAAAAAGGAGCACGGCGGTAACGGCGACGTCGGCGCGGCCGTCACCCAGATCGAGATGCTGGCGATGAGCGATCTGTCGCTGATGGTGAAGGCCGGTGTGCAGTGGGGGCTGTTCGGCGGGGCCATCGAGAACCTCGGCACCGAGCGACATCATGAGAAGTACGTCAAGCCGATCATCGACTGCGAGCTTCTCGGCTGCTATGCAATGACCGAGACCGGTCACGGCAGCAATGTGCAGGCGCTGGAGACCACCGCCACCTACGATCCGGCCACCGAGGAGTTCGTCATCGACTCCCCGACACCGACCGCGCGCAAGGACTACATCGGCGGGGCCGCCGAAACCGCCCGCATCGCCGCTGTTTTCGCCCAGCTGATCACCCCCGACGGAGAAGGGCACGGTGTGCACTGCGTGCTGGTGCCGATCCGCGACGAGGACGGGAACGACCTGCCCGGGGTGACGACCTCGGACTGCCACTACAAGGGCGGACTGCCCGGCGTCGACAACGGCCGGATCCAGTTCGACAAGGTCCGCGTCCCGCGGGAGAACCTGCTCAACAAATACGGCGACGTGGCAGCGGACGGTACCTACAGCTCACCGATCGAGAGCCCCGGCCGCCGGTTCTTCACGATGCTCGGCACCCTGGTTCGGGGCCGGGTCACGGTGGGCGGCAGCGCCGCGGCCGCAGCCCGCGTCGCCCTCGACATCGCGACGCGATATGGGTTGCTGCGCAGGCAGTTCGAGGCACCGGGCGAGGACCACGAAGTGGTCATAATGGACTACCTGGTGCACCAGCGGCGGCTGCTGCCGCTGATCGCCGAATCGTATGCGCTGCAGTTCGCGCAGAACGAACTCGTCGCTAAGTGCCATGACCTGCAGAGCGCCGAAGATCCCGACCCGGAAGAACAGCGTGAACTCGAGGGCCGCGCAGCCGGGCTCAAGGCCGCCAACACCTGGCACGCCACCCGCGCGATCCAGGAGGCGCGCGAGGCCTGCGGCGGCGCGGGTTACATGGCTGAGAACCGGTTGATCGCGCTGAAGGCCGACACCGACGTGTTCACCACGTTCGAAGGCGACAACCACGTCCTGACGCAATTGGTGGCCAAACAACTGCTCACTGCCTACGCCGACGACGTCAAGAGCATGAGCCCGGTCGAATGGGTGCGCTTCGCCGCGAACTTCGCCGGTGAACGGGTGCTCAAACGCACTGCGGCCGAGACGATCATGCAGACCATCCTCGACACTCGGCAGGACAACGAGGAGGAGGGCAGCCTGTTCAACCGCGGCACCCAGGTCCAGATGTTCGAGGACCGCGAGGAATACATGCTCTCCACGGTGGCGCGCCGGTTGCAGGGCAAGTCGAAGGAGATGAGCGAGTTCGACGCGTTCAACGCAGTGCAGGACCATGTGCTGCACTGCGCCCAGGCCCACATCGACCGGGTGATCCTCGAAGCGTTCGTCGCCGGCATCGATGCCTGCGAGGACGAGGAGGCCCGCAAGATCCTGAACATGGTGTGCGATCTGTACGCGCTGTCGGTGATCGAAAAGGACCGGGCGTGGTTCATCGAGCACAGGTTCATCTCGACCGAACGCGCGAAGGCCGTCACCCGGGGCATCAACGAACGCTGCCGGACGCTACGCCCCTACGCCGAACTGCTCGTCGACGGCTTCGGCATACCCGAACAGTTGCGTTATGCGGAGATGCTGCACCCCGAGCGCATTCCCGACGCCGACGAGCACACCGAGCAGAATGCGATCAGCTCGGGCACGATCGAGCCGAAGTAGCGGGGTTCTTGGGATCGGTAGCAGCGGGACGGCCGTGTACTTGATCGCATAGGCACCGCCGACGCGGCGGTGCCGTGAGGCAAAGGATGCGATCATGAAGGCCTTTTCGCGATTCGCCGCCACGGCAGCGGTTTCCAGCGGCATGGCGCTCGCCGGGCTGGGTTTGGCAAGTGCCGCCGGGGCCGACTACTACTGGTTCAGTTGGTGTCCCGGTCAGACTCCCCCGTCGGCGGCATCGAACCGCCCGCTTGACTGGGATTGGAATGTCTGCCACCAGTATCGGTATCAGGGCAACGACCTCATCGACGAGAGCGGTCGCCTCTATCCGGCGCCCCCGCCGGCGCCCGGTGCGATCTGCGGTAGAGACTTGTTCACCGGGACGCCCATCTACTGCGGGCCCTGACCGGGCTCAGCTCCGCGTCCACACGCAGTCGCCGCTCAGTTCGATCAAGAACATCCTCGGGGGTACGTCGAACTGCAATGGTTGGCCCGGGTTGCCTTCGACGGCGGTCGGCGTGCTGAGCTCGCCGGGGCTGACGACGACCTGCTGCTGTGCCCGGCAGGCCGTGCTCGAATCCCGCGGTGTGCCAACCCATCTGCCTGCGGCCATGTCCGGATTGCGCATACCCTGTCCGTGCAGTTTCAGCGGAGACGCCTGGCCCACCCAGCGGCCGGCGGGCGGCTGGGGACCGGTCACGTCCTGCCACGCGCTGCCCCGGCACACCGACAGGGTGTCCGTGCCCGGCAACTGCGTCATGGCGCCCTCGAGATCGGCGGTGCACTGACCGGTCTGCGGCGGCGGGCCTGGCGGTTGACCGGGGTCTGCGCATGCGACCGGCGCACTGATCAGTGCGACCAGCAAGCCGACGAGTCCCGCTCTCAACACGTCACACCTTGCTCAGGTCGGTCTTCATCATCATCACGTTGTAGGAGTTCCACTCCGACAGGTTCCAATACAAATCCGTACCGGTCCCCTGGGTCGACGGCGACCAGGGATGCATCATCGGGGCATAGATCCCACCCGGCTGTTGCTTCATCAGCACCTTCGGTTTCGACCAGGTGCCCTGCGGGGTGTCGGACGTCCGCATCACGATGTTGTTGAACTGGTCACCGTGCATGGCGACGTACTTGTTCAGCTGCTTGTTGTACTGCACAGACATTTCGCTGACCTGGTTTCCTTCGGCGGCGGCACCACAAGCACCCTGCTCGACCCCGAAGACGACCGTGGCCGCGGCTGGGTTGTTCTTCACCCAACCGGCCGGGGCTCCGCCCCAGGCACTGCTGCCGTTCCAGTACTCGTACTTGCTCAGGTCCAGAATGTCTTGCTCGGGCACCCGTGCCAGGTAAGCCGCGCCCTGACGGCCGTTGGGGGTGCCATATGCGTAGACATATCCGTCGCCGGGCCGAACGAACGCCATCTGCTGGAAGTTCTGGTTGCCGGTCCACGGCTGGTTGTAGCGAACGGTTTCCGGTGCGACATGGAAGGTTTCGCCGTTGTCGTCGGACCAGGCGATCGCCGAGTAGTTCGTCGTCCAACTACCGGGTGCGCCCCACTGCGTCACCGACATGAAACTCACGTATTGGATCGCGCCGTATTTGGAGCCTTCCACGGGCACCGAGATTCCCGCCGTGGGTATCAGGGTTATCCCGGCGGGCAGACCTTCGGGGAAGATGACCTGCCTGGCTCGGGTGGGGTATCCGTCGGGGCCCAGCGGCGCGCCACCGAACATGTTGCCGTTGTACCACTCCCCGTCGGGGATCTCCATCCCGTTGGCGAGGTACCAGTCGGAGGTCCGCATGATGGTGTTGGACCGCCAGTCCTGCGACATGTTGCCGTCGAAGAACGTGTCGCCGAACGCGATCAGGACCTGATGTTCGTTTTCCGGAGTGGTGGGGTCGTCCTCAATTCCGTTGTCCCACATGATGCCGAGGTCGGTGCCACCGACCGAGAACCGGTCGACGGTGTTGGCCATCAGCGGATTGCCGGGGTACGACCAAGGACCCGTGACCCAGGAGACGAACTGCGTCGACGGGCTCACCTGTGCATTGGGGAACGGTGAGTACAGCGGAGTGAAGGGTTCGGCGGCCGTCAGCGCCATCCTGGCCATCGGGGCGTCTTCGACCATCAACGTCGGGGTCATCACCGTCGGCGTGGTGGAGGGCCGTCCCGACAGCGCCGCGAAGAAGTTCTCGAACTCACGACGCGCGAACGCGAGCAGGCCCCAGATCAGCGGCGGCTGCGCAGGTGACGACGGCACCGTGCCTGCCAGCGGGTTGAGGATCCAGTTGATCGTGTTGGTGACCAGATTCGTCACGGCGGTGAACAGGTTCGCAGGAGCCGCCGGCGTCACGGTCGTCGGCTGGTAGGCGAGCATCAACGGCGAGGCGTTGTTCATCGTCGTCGTCGCCAGTGATCGGGCATCGGAGAACACGACGTAATTCCCCGTTTCCTGCACCGCCGCGGCGGGATCGGAAAGCGACTGCGTGGCATCCGTGTCGGTCGTGGTGCGGGCTTGTTGGGTGGAAGTGTTCGAGGTTCCGTCTGGCTTCGGTTGCGATGACGGGTCAGCCTCGCGGGTATCGGAGTCCTTGCCCGGCTCGGCGGTCGGCTTCGGCTCGGCGGAGGATGTTGGCGACGGCCCAGGAGTCGGCGTCGCTGTCGGCTCGGGCGTCGGGGTCGGCTCGGCCGTTGGTTTCGGGGTCGGCTCGGCCGTCGGTGTGGCCGTGGGCTCCGGAGTCGCAGTCGCGGTGGGCTCGGCTGTAGGTGTCGACGTCGGCTTCGGTGCTTCCGCTGTCGGAGTCGCGGCCTTCTCGTCCTCGCTTTGCTCCTCGGCGTTATCGCGCGAGGATCCCGTATTGGTCTGGGCGCTGACCGTCACCCCGCCGGTAACTGTGCGGGTTCGCGTCGTCGAGTCGGACGACTCATCATCATCATCATCGTCGTCATCATCATCATCGTCTTTCTCGGTTCCCGCCGAAGTCGAGGTGGACGTCGCAGCATCGGTTTTCGCCGTCGTGGATCCGGTCGCGGCGGTTGCGCTGCTCGCGGACTCCGAATTGGTGGACTTGTCCGATTGCGAGTCGGTGGTGTCGGCAACTGCGTAGCCCTGTCCCACGGCGATCGCGGTACCCACCCCCATCGCGACGGCCAGCCCCCCGACACGGCCGACGTACGTTGCTGCGCCCATACTTATCCTCCGAAGAAATCCCCGCCCCGTCGAAGCAAGGTAATAGCAGTTATGGGGGACGTGCAGCAAAATCGGCAGATGTCCCATTCGCAACAACTGTCAGTGCAGTTATCGCCGTGTAGGGATTTTGCGTTACCGGCTCATGGAGGAGCTATCGCTACGGGGCCAGAAGGCCGCCCTTACGTAGCGCCTTCTCATACAGATCGAACGCGTCACCGAGGCCGTTGTTGACCCACGCGTCGACCATTCCGACGCTATCGGCCACCAGCTGGACCTGAGTCACGAATTGCTGAAAGGCCTCGTCCCGGCGCAACGCGTCGATCTGCTCCTGCGAGCCCTGGATCAAGACGAAGCCGCCGAGCTGCATACTTTGTGGACGCAGCACGGCGACGTCGTAGCGCTCGATCGCCCCGTCGCGCAGCAGCTGGGCGCCGTAACCCTCGAGGGACTCCCGGAAAAGTTCGAGTGCTTGCACTTCGCGTCCGCGGGTGGGAATCCCCCACGCGATCCAGATGCCTGCATCAGCCATCCGCCCATCATGCGCTGCGCGAGGTGAGATGGGTTGGCTCAACACGGTTGCGAAGCCGAAAGTGGTGGTGTTGCTCCCCCGGCTGGACTCGAACCAGCAACCCTTCGGTTAACAGCCGAATGCTCTGCCAATTGAGCTACAGGGGACTGCTCTCCCGCCATCGCGCTGTGTGCGGGACGGGGGTTGACTCTAGCTTACGTGTCGGCGGCGCCGCCAATACGCCGCCACCGCTCGCGCTCTCAGGTACGTGAGGCAGGATGGAACGCAACGCACCGTCGTCTGGAAGGGACCCTGTGATCGGGTATTTCGTCGTATTGGGTGTCGGCTATGTACTCGGCTCGAAGGCCGGCCGCCGCCGATATGAGCAGATCGCCGGCACCTACAAGGCGGTCACCGAGAGCCCCGCGGCGAAAGCCGTGCTCGACGCCGGGCGACGCAAGATCGCCGACCGGGTGTCACCGGATCCACCCATGATCAAGTTGACCGAGATCGACAACGGAACCGAGATCATCGGCCCCGAGACCGCGCAGGTGAGAAGGGTCCGTTAGCGGTACGGGTCGGTGATCGTCTGGCCTGGGACCAGGGGACCCGTGTTGACGCCGGTCTGACTCTGGTTGAGCCCGAAGTCGGGAGTGCCGACGTTGATGCCGTTGCCATTGGAGACGCCCAGGCAGCGACCGTCCTCCTTGTTCCCGAACCACGCCAGGCACTGGCTGAGCGGCTGCGGGTCCGCGTTGGTTTCAGACAGCGCGGAGGCTGCGAGCGGCGCAGCGACCGCGGCCACCGCTAACGCGCCTGCGGCGACGAACCGTCGCGTCCGGTTGTTGGTCGATGTCACGTGCACGCCTTCCTGACCGTTCCCACGGTTGTATAGCGCGCCCACCATATCGCGTTACCGGGGGCTACGCAGAGATGTCGTCTCCGCTGGCCTGCTCGAGCAGGCTGCGCCGATACGCCTCCATCGCGACCAGGTCCCCGAACAATGCGTGGTACTCGTCGCCCTGCTCGACCGGGGACATGCGCTGCAGCTTGGACTTGACTTCGGCGATCTGGCGGCCCACCCAGACTTCCTGCAACCGGGCCAACACTCCACCGATGTAGCGCGGTAACCGCTCGTCGTCGTCGACGTTGATGGCTTCCACCCCGAGTTCGTTGACCAGGCTCGCCGCGGCCGGCGTCTCGGTGTGCGTTCGAATCGTCTCGATCCACTCCGCGCCGGACTGGCCGGTCGACGTGCCACCGGCCGCGTCGAGGGCCGAGCGCACCGCGGCGTAACCCGGGTGCGTGAAGCTTTCGACCGTCAGCGAATCGAACACCGGCCCCGCCAGCGCCGGATACTGCAGCGCGGCCTTGAGCGCCTCGCGCTGCGGCCACAGCGTCGGATCCGCCGGATCGGGTCGCGAACCCGGGTCAGGGGTACGCGACCTGCGTGGCTGCGCCTGCTCGCTCGCGGCGCGCCTGCGACCGCCGCGTTCGCGCATCCCCCGCTTCTGCGCTTCCTCGCGCACCCGGGCCAGTACCTGCGCCTCGTCGGCCCAGCCCACCCAGCCGGTCAGCCGCCGCGCGTACTCGTCGCGCAGCATCGGCTCTTTGATGCGGGCCACCATCGGCACGCACCGGCGCAGCGCGGAGACCCGCCCCTCGGCGCTGTCGAGGTCGTGTTCGGCCAGTGCGGTGCGAATTGCGAACTCGAACAACGGTGTTCGACGGGCTACCAGGTCGCGTAGCGCACCGTCGCCGAAATGAAGGCGGATGTCGCACGGATCCATCCCAGCCAACTTGTCTTCCGAAGCCACCGCCACGAACGACTGCCCGGCCAGGTTCTGCTCCCCTTCGAATGCCTTGATCGCCGCCGCCCGACCCGCCGCGTCGCCATCGAAGACGTAGATCAACTCACCGCGAAAGAAGTTGTCGTCCATCATGAGTCGGCGCAGCATCGACAAGTGCTCGTCGCCGAACGCGGTTCCGCAGGACGCGACCGCGGTCGTCACCCCGGCCAGGTGCATCGCCATCACGTCGGTGTAACCCTCGACCACGACAGCCTGATGCCCCTTGGCGATATCGCGCTTGGCCAGGTCCAGCCCGAACAACACCGACGATTTCTTGTACAGAACGGTTTCAGGGGTGTTGACGTACTTGGCTTCCATCGGGTCGTCGTCGAAGATGCGGCGGGCGCCGAAGCCGATCACCTCGCCGCCACTGGCCCGGATAGGCCACAGCAACCGGCGGTGGAAGCGGTCCATCGGACCGCGTTTGCCTTCCCGGGACAGTCCGGCCGCCTCGAGCTCCTTGAACTCGAAACCCTTGCGAAGCAGATGCTTTGTCAACGTATCCCAGCCCGACGGCGCGAAGCCGCAGCCGAACCGCTTGGCCGCCTGGCCGTCGAAGTTGCGCTCGATCAAATACTGTCGCGCCGGTGCGGCTTCGTCGGACTCCAGCGTCGTCGCGTAGAACTCCTGGGCTGCCGCGTTGGCCGCTAACAGCCTGCTGCGGCTGCCGCGGTCGCGCTGCACGTTGGTGGTCGAAGCGCCGGTGTAGGTGATCGTGTAGCCGACGCGGTCGGCGAGCAGTTCGACCGACTCGACGAAGTTGACGTGCTCGATCTTCTGGACGAAGGCGTAGACGTCGCCACCCTCACCGCAGCCGAAACAGTGGAAGTGGCCGTGGTTGGGCCGCACGTGGAACGACGGCGACTTCTCGTCGTGGAATGGGCACAGGCCTTTCAGGGAGTCCGCGCCCGCGCGCCGCAACTGCACGTAGTCGCCGACGACGTCCTCGATGCGAACCTGGTCGCGGATGGCCGCGATGTCGCGATCAGGAATGCGGCCGGCCACCGGGCCAGTCTAGAGCGCCCCTGGCGGACGCCTAGGCGGGTTCCAACCGCTCGAGGCGGCCCTCGGTGAAGGACGCGACCTGGTCGATGACCACCCGCAGGCGGGCGCCGTCGTCGCCGGCGGCGTTGTACGCAGGCACGAAGATCGGGTCGAGCGTCGCAGGTGCGCCGGCAGCGACCCACGCCACCACCCGGTGCACGCGTTCGCGCTGCCGGGCCTGCAGTTCCAGATGCCGGGGATCCGACATGATGAACTGCAGCGCGAGGATCTTGAGCACCGCAACCTCCGCCCGCACCAGATCGGGGACCCGCAGGTCGGCCTGGTAGCGGACCAGAGGTCCCCGGCCGGATTCCTCGCGGGTCGCGGCGATGGCCGCCGAGGCGAACCGGCCGACGAGTTCGCTGGTCAACTTCTTTAGCGCGACGGATGCGGTCAGCGTGCCGTCGTACTTACCCACAGCGGCCACGACCGGCAGGCTCGACAGCCGCGCCGCGGCGGCCACCAGGTCGCCGGACCGCAGCCCGGCGCCCATCCCGCTCGACTCGCCCAACCGACCCAGTACGGCCGCCGCGTCCTTGTCGGCCAGCACCCGCATGTCGATGCGGCCGGAAACCACCCCGTCCTCGACGTCGTGAACCGAGTAGGCGACGTCGTCGGCCCAGTCCATGACCTGCGCCTCCAGGCAAGCCTTTTCGGCGGGCGCGTTCCTGCGCACCCAGTCGGCCACCGGCACGTCGTCGGAGTAGAAACCGAACTTGGCCTGCCGCGACCCGCGCCGCCACGGATACTTGGTGACGGCGTCCAGGGCGGCCCGAGTGAGGTTCAGCCCCGCGCTACCACCCTCTGCGTCAAGGGTTTTCGGCTCGAGGCGGGTCAGGATCCGGAAGTTCTGGGCGTTGCCCTCGAAGCCGCCGCAGTCGGCGGCGATCTCGTTCAGGGCGCGCTCGCCGTTGTGGCCGTAGGGCGGGTGACCTATGTCGTGGGCCAGGCCTGCGAGGTCGACGAGGTCGGGGTCGCAGCCCAGGCCGATCGCCATGCCGCGGCCGATCTGGGCGACCTCCAGCGAATGGGTCAGCCGGGTGCGCGGCGTCTCGCCCTGGCGCGGGCCGACCACCTGAGTCTTGTCGGCCAGTCGGCGAAGCGCCGCACAGTGCAGCACCCGCGCCCGGTCGCGCGCGAAATCGGTGCGATGCTCGGTGTCGGTGCCGGGCAGCGCAGCGCTCTTCGGCGGCTCGTCCACCCATCGCTGGCGGTCGAACTCGTCGTAGGGATCTCCGTTGCCTGTCACCGACGGATAGTCTGCCAGCACCAACCGGGTTGACCGTGTCGCGCACTAGATTGGCGGTCAGTGTGAAGGTGAGGTGCCGCGTAGTGCGGTGGTTGAATCCTTTTCACCTGGTGTCTGGCTCTTAGATTGGCTGCCGCCTTTGGTTGGCGTTCACGCGTTTTGCCGGCATCAGGTGTGAAGGACC
>NZ_NKCO01000013.1:0-140594 GCF_002245615.1 Mycobacterium neumannii
CAAACAGACACCAAAAACTGGCATCAAAAAACACCACACCCACAAACGGGAAAACAGGGCATGGCAAAAAACAACAACAAACAAAAACCACCAAACACACTATTGAGTTCTCAAACAACACACCCGCACGGCCGCGCCACTAGTCCGCGGCTTTCAAGCCGCGTACTCGTAGTGCGGACGCTCAGGAACCCACCGAAGTTGGATTTCCCTCTGGGAGTCGCCGCGCTCTTCGGGCTTGGCCCGTGTCGCAGCGACGAGTCCATAAGTTACGTGAGGGAAAAGTAGGAGTCAAATGGCCTGATAGAACGGGTTTTTCAGATCGATACCCGTCGCGCGCACCGGAGTGCGTTGGCTCCTACCGAGGGGTTCAACGCTTCCCCCCGCGTTATTGTTCCCGCCTCGCTCGAGCCCTCAAGCCACCCGTTCGATGCCGGCGATGTTGCGCTTACCGCGACGCAGCACCAGCCACCGCTCATGCAGGAAGTCAGCGGGCTGTGGAACCCATTCTTCGCTATCGACCCGGGCGTTGTTGACGTAGACGCCGCCTTCGGCGACGGTGCGCCTGGCGGCACCCTTGCTCGGCGAGAGCCCACTGGCCACGAGCAGGTCGATGATCGTGTCGGGCCCGCCGGGGTCCAGCTGAGCTACGGCGGCCTCGCGCAGCGCGGCACCCAGTGTCGGCTCGTCCAGCTCTGCCAGCTCGGCCCGGCCGAAAAGAGCCCGGCTGGCGTGCTCGACGGACTGCGTCGCGGCTTCGCCGTGCACCAACGTGGTGAGCTCGCGCGCCAGGCGTCGCTGCGCGGCACGTTCGTGGGCCCGTTTCGCCGTCGCCTGTTCCAGCTCGGTCAACTCCTCGGGCGACAGGAAGGTGAACCAACGCAAATAGCGGACGACGTCCGCGTCGGCGGTGTTGATGAAGTACTGGTACCAGGCGTACGGGCTCGTCATCTCGGGGTCCAGCCACAGGCTGCCGCCTCCGGTCGACTTACCGAACTTCTTGCCTTCGGAGTCGGTCACCAACGGGGTGGTCAGGGCGTGCACCGTGGCTCCGTCCTTCTGGCGGACCAGCCGGACGCCGGCGATGATGTTGCCCCACTGATCGGAACCGCCGATCTGCAGAGAACAGTCGTAGCGCCGATGCAGCTCCACATAGTCGTTGGCCTGCAGCAGCATGTAGCTGAACTCGGTGTAGGAGATGCCCTCGCCCTCGAGGCGGCGCCGGACGGTGTCGCGGTCGAGCATGACGTTGACAGAGAAGTACTTGCCGACGTCGCGCAGGAACTCGATCGCCGACAGCGGGCCGGTCCACGACAGGTTGTTCTCGATGACGGCCCCGGTGTCGGTGTCGTCGAACTCGACGAAGCGCTCGAGCTGCCCGCGGATACGGTCCGCCCATTCCGCGACGGTGTCGGCGGTGTTCAGCGTGCGCTCCCCGGCATCGCGGGGGTCACCGATCATGCCGGTCGCACCGCCTGCCAGAACGATGGGCCGATGGCCCGCCTGCTGGAAGCGGCGCAGTGTCAGCAGCGGGATGAGATGGCCCGCATGCAGGCTCGGAGCGGTCGGGTCAAAGCCCGAGTAGACGGTGACCGGTCCGGCCCCAAGTGCTTCGGCCAGCGCGTCACGGTCGGTGGATTGCGCGATCAGCCCGCGCCACTCCAATTCGTCGAGGATCGACGTACCCATGGGTGCGATCTTTCCGTACTAGTCGCTTTCTCCGGGAGCCGGTGCCCGCGGGCTCCGCCGATACGCCGACACCTCGGGCCGGCCTTCCAGCCAGAATCGCCACGGACGGTCGGCGGCCTTGCTCACGCCGACGCGCGGCCCCTCGACGGCCACATGCCGCTCCCCCAGCGTCAACTGAATCGGGCTGTCGGGGCCGAAGATGTCGATCCCGTTGTCTTCCATCGTGATTCCCAGCGCCGAGCACAGGTTGCCCGGCCCTCGAGCCAATGCGGCGGGGCGGACCGAGTCTCCGCGGCGGGCATGTGCGGCGCTCAAACCCGCCTCGATGGCGGCCGCCCTGAGCAGCACGGCACCCGCCACGCCGTCGGTCGCGCACACGACGTTCGCGCAGACGTGGATGCCGTGGCTGCGATAGGTGTACAACCGCCCCGGCGGGCCGAACATCACGCGATTGCGCGGTCCGGGTCCGCGGTACGAATGGGCGGCGGCGTCGGGCCATGGTCCGTCCGGTGGCCCGCCGTAGGCCTCGACCTCGACGATCATTGCGCTGACTCCCCGACAGGTGAGGTCGGCGCCGAGCAGTCGACGGGCAGCGGTCAGCGGGTCGACCGACAACAGTTCAGTGGTCACCGTCGACCAGGCCTTTTGGATTCATCGATGGCGATCCTACGGAGGCTCTTGACACGACGGCGCAGCGCGAGGATATTTCATCACATGATGACTTCATCGGCTGATGAATTACTCGAGCAGCGTGTTTCTCCGGCCGTTGAGATCAGGAACCTGCGGGTCATCCGCGGTAATCGCCTGGCAATCGATGACGTCACGGTGTCCGTCGCCCCCGGCACGATCACGGGCCTGCTCGGACCATCCGGCTGCGGCAAGACGACGCTGATGCGAAGCGTTGTCGGCACCCAGATCATCAGTTCCGGCACGGTGACGGTGCTAGGGAAACCGGCCGGCTCGGCCGGCCTACGCCACCGCGTCGGCTATGTCACCCAGAACCCCACGATCTACGACGACCTACGGGTCATCGACAACGTCCGCTACTTCGCATCGCTGTACGGCACCGGCGCCGACTCCGCCGACGACGCCGTAACCGCCGTAGGGCTCAACGACCACAGAACAGCGTTGGGGGCCAACCTTTCCGGAGGCCAACGTACGCGGGTCTCGCTGGCGTGTGCGTTGGTCTCGCATCCCGATCTGCTGGTGCTCGACGAACCCACCGTGGGACTCGATCCCGTTCTGCGCGTGGAGCTGTGGGCCCATTTTCAGCAGCTGTCCCGCCAAGGGACCACTCTCCTGGTCTCCAGCCATGTGATGGACGAGGCCGACCACTGCGGCGACCTGCTGCTCATGCGTGAAGGCCGGGTGCTCGCCCACACCACGCCCTCGAAACTACGAGAGGACACGAGATGTCAGTCACTGGAGGAGGCGTTTCTCTCCGTCATCAAGCGCAGCACCGCAGCCAGCGCAGCCGGAGCCGACTGAGTCCGCAGGCGTACCTGGCCACCACCGGCCGCATCCTGCGCCAACTCGCCACCGATCACCGCAGTGTCGCGATGATCTTGATCGTGCCGAGCGCGGTCATCGCCCTGATGTACTTCATGTTTCAGAATTCCCCGCACCCGCCCGGCGCACCGAGTCCGTTCAACACCGCCTGCCTGATCATGCTCGGTCTGTTCCCCCTGGTGGTGATGTTTCTGATCACATCGATAACGATGCAGCGGGAACGGGTTTCGGGCACGTTGGAGCGGATCCTGACCACTCCCCTGCGCAGGCTCGACCTGCTCGCGGCGTACGGCACCGCGTTCTCGCTTGCCGCCGCAGCTCAGGCGACGATCGCGTGCGTCGTGTCCTACGCGTTCTTCGGCCTGCACACCGAAGGCAGCCCGGTGTGGGTCTTCACGATCGCGATCATCAACGCCGTCCTCGGAGTCGGGTTGGGATTGTTGTGTAGCGCGTTCGCGCGCACCGAATTTCAGGCCGTGCAGTTCATGCCCGTGGTGATCGTCCCCCAACTTCTGCTGAGCGGGATCATCGTGCCGCGCGCCGTGCTGCCGGAGTGGCTGCAGTGGATCAGCAACGTGATGCCGGCAAGTTACGCTCTGGAGGCGCTGCAACAGGTCGGGGCATACGCAGAGCCGACCTTCACCGTGGTGCGCGACGTCGCGGTCGTCATCGGCTTCGCGGTCGTCTCCCTCTGCCTGGCCGCGGCCACGCTACGACGAAGGACACCGTGACTACGTTGACCACCAACGCCGAACGTAAACGGCCGGGACGCCCACCCGGGCCGTCCGATACCCGTGAACGGATCCTGAACAGTGCGCGGGAGTTGTTCGCGCGCAATGGTATCGACAAGACCTCGATCCGCGCGATCGCCGCGGCGGCGGGCGTCGACCCCGCGCTGGTACATCACTACTTCGGAACCAAGACCCAGCTGTTCGCCGCGGCGATTCACATTCCGATCGATCCCATGCAGGTCATCGGCCCGCTGCAGCAAGTCCCCGTCGAGGAGATCGGCCGCACGCTGCCGTCCCTTCTGCTGCCGCTGTGGGATTCGGAACTGGGTAAGGGTTTCATCGCGACGTTGCGGTCGATCATCGCCGGCAACGACACCTCGTTGGTGCGGTCCTTCCTGCAGGAGGTGATCGCCAGAGAAGTCGGTTCGCGCGTCGACGATCCCCCGGGCAGCGGACCGGTCCGCGTGCAGTTCGTCGCCTCGCAACTGGTGGGCGTGGTGATGGCCCGCTACATCCTCGAACTCGAGCCGTTCAAATCGCTGCCGGTGGACCAGATCGTCGACACCATTGCCCCGAATCTGCAGCGCTACCTCACCGGAGAGCTACCCGGGTTCACCTGATGCGCGATCCAGCATCCGCTGATGCTCGGCGTCATCGGTGATGTCGACGGCCTCGTCGATCAGCAGCACCGGGATGCCGTCGTCGATGCGATACGCCCGGCGCAGCCGCGGGTTGTAGAGGAATTCGTCGCCGATGAGCAGCAAGGAGCCCCGGTCCTGCGGGCATACCAGGATGTCGAGCAGTTTCTCGTCGAGGGCCACGGCGATCAGCCGGCCGGGACGGGGACGGCGGGCGTGACGGGAATCCCGGCGATCGACCCGCCGCCGGCAGCGGCCTGCTGCGCGGCGCGCGCCTGCATCTTGCGCTGGTGGGTGATCGTTTCCTTGAGCGCTTCGACCAGCGGCGTCTGATTCGGCCGGTCCTCGAGGGCCTCCTTGAGCGCGATGGCGTTCGCGTTGGACGGTCGGAAGCCCAGCTTGCGCAGCTTCACGGCGTCGTCGATCAGCACAGAGACCTGGCCGCCGCCGTCGCCCTGCCGGTACTCCTCGTGGATCATCTGCAGTACCTGGTCAGCGTTGACCTTCGGTGCGGTCTCCTCGGCCCTGTTGCAGTCGTCGCCGGTGCACGGTCTCTTCGGGCTGTCGGCTTGCGGCTCGGGCGCCTCGGTCTGAACGGTCGGGTCGGCGGGCTGCGCCACAGCCGTCGGACCCGCGACACCGGTGAGCACACCGACTGTCAACACGCCTCCGGCCATACCGCCGATGACGAGGCGGCGCCAGATGTCGCGTGGGCTACCGGTTCGCGATGTCATCAACCCTCCAGCTCGGTGGCGCGGTCGCCAGGCTGCCGACACCGCCAGCGGGAGCCTAACAGCGCTCGGCCCCGCCGGCAGGTCGTCATGACCGACCTTCGCTACTGGCCTTCGGCGATCTCGGAGCGGACCGCCACGGTCAGCCGCTTGTACCGATTCGTATCGGGGTCGAGGTACCACGCGTTACGCGACGGCTTCGGAACGCCCTCCGCTTGCAGCGGGCTGACCAGCGGCCGGTAGGACGCGCTGAGCGCCATCCCCGGCACCACATGGACGATGTCGGGTGGTTCGCCGACGGCCAGGTTCGCGAGGGCCTCGGTCAGGTCGGCAGACGGAATGCTGCCGCCGGGCTGCAACTCCAACGCCGTGATGGCCAGCTGGCGCCCGTTGGCTTGCACCCCGTAGGTGACCGCGAGGTCGACCGCGCCGAGGCAGCCGACCGCATCGTTGACGGTCGATGAGTAGACGCAGCCACGGTCGGTCTGGATGACCAGTCCGCGGCTGTCGACAAGCCAGTAGTCGCCATCGTCGTCGCGACGGAACAGGTACTCCGTGGACACCCAGGTGTCGGCCGGGGCGAAAACGCCCCGCTTGATCGGGGCGGTCGGGTCGACCGGCCCGCGTGGCCGGGCGAGCAGCACACCGACTTCGTTGGTCTCGGCGCGGCGGACGAAGCCCTGGTCGTCCTCCAGGATCAGGTCCTCGGCGGGGTCGTAGGCCGCCAGCGCGAGTTCGCGTGCACCCGGCAGCGGGCGGCCCTTGCTGCCGATCTTCGCGCCGGACACGTTGGCCAGCACGGCTTGTCCGTCGGTGGTCGCGAAGAACTCGACGACATGGGCGGGTTGGAAGATCTCAACCACACGCTTCCACAGTCCGGTCGGCATGCCCGAACCGATGAACAGCCGTACCGGGTGGCTGCCGTGCAGCGCGAACGACGGGTCGTCGATGACGTCGCGCAGCATCGCCCACGTGTAGCTGACGACCGTGACGCCGTACTGGCGAAGCTCGTTGAGGAACCGGTCCGGTCGCAGGCTGCGCGACAGCGCGATCCGCGAGCCGCCGACGGTGGCGCCGCCGATCGCCACCAACAGGGCGGACTGGTGGTGTAGCGGCGTCAGGCAGTAGACCGTGTCGCTGCGGCTGAGATTGGCCGCCGACGCGGTGCCGAACGCCGAGATCGCCCACCGAGCGTTGGTGATCTGACGAGCGACCAGGTCGCCGCTGATCGAGCTGAAACCGATGAAGGCCAGGTCGCGGGCCAGACCGGGGTTCGGCCGGTACCACCCGGGCAGGTCGACCGCTTCCGGATCGATCTTCTCCATGTCGATGACGTCGCTGTCCTCGGGAACGTCGAGGTCGCGGGCCTCACCGCCGCCGAGCACCAGCACACGCATATCGAGTCGCCGGGCGGCTTCGAGGTTGCTGGGGTCGGTGATGATGTCGGACACCGAGCCGAGCCGGGCAGCGGTGGGCAGATCGACGTCCGGCGGCATGAGCACCGCCACCGCGCCCAGTCGCGAGAGCGCGGCGATCGCCACCAGTGCGCTGGGCCTAGTTTCCATCAGGACGCCGACGCGCGTGCCTTGGCGTACCCCGACCTCGATGAGGCCTCGGACGACGTTGTTGATGCGCCGGTCCACTGCTTCATAGGTGTGGACTCGGCCGTCGAACAGCAGGCAGTCACCGCGCGGGAAGTCGCGGGCCTGTTCGGACATGATGCGGCCGAACGAGATTCGGGTGTGCTCGTTGATCTGGCCGAGCCGAGCCAGGCGCGGCAGCGTGCGCGCCGTCTCGACGGCCAGTGCTCTGGCCGACTTGTTGGCGCTCACCACGGCATCGGCAGCCGAGCGGGCCAGGGTCCAAGCCATCTCGGTCGCCGCGGCGGTGCCGTGCGCCAGGCGTGAGCTGATCGAGACGCCGGTCTCGTTGGGTTCGGCTTGCTGCAGGGCCATCGGGTTGACGCCTTCGGGCCGCTCGCCGGTGCCGTCGAGCCACTTGACCCACTGCGCCACCGCCGGCCACGTCTGGCTGGATGCCTTCGATCCGACGACAAGCCCGAAATGGCCTGCGCGAATGAGGAATTCGTAGACATCGGCTTTCGGGGCGGCGCGCTTGATACCGCGCACCGAAGCCGGCTGGCCGATGTCGTCGACTTCGCCGACCACGGCCAGCACCGGGCACTCGATATCCGACAGCGTGACCAGGTCACCGTGAATCGAGAAGCCGCCGCTCATCATCCGGTTGTGCGCGATGAACTGTTTCAGCAGCTCGGCGATGGCGGGGCCCGACCACGCGATCCAGCCATCGGAGGCCAGGAACCGGCGTTGCTGCTCGCGGGGCAACAGGGCCTCGCGATCGTGTAGCTGACGCAGGAAGTCGAGGCGCGACTGGGCGGTCTTGATCGGGTCGAGCATCTGGAAGCCGGTGCGGGCCAGCCAGCCCGGGATGTCGATCCGGCTGAACACGTGGTCGGCCATGAAATCGGCGGCCGCGGGCGCGACACTGGCGGGCAGGTTCATCGGCAGCGCGGCCAAGGTGTCGACCGGCGAGCCGAATGCGATGATGCTCGCCAGATCCTTCGACCGGCGGTAGGCCGCGACCTGGTAGGCGAACATTCCGCCCTGCGAGTAGCCGGCCAGATGCACGTCGCGCCCCGTGACCTCTTTGACGGTGTCGATGGCCTCGCTGAGCGCGACGACGTGGTCGGCCAGCGTGCGCTCCATACCGCCTTCGACCTTGTCGGGCGAGCCGAAGTCGATGACCCACGGGTCGATGCCCGCGTTGTGCAGGATGCCGACGGCGCCGTCGTCGCGGGTGACGTCCCACATATCGGCGGACATCATCATCGGGTGCACCATCAGCACGGGCGGGCCGGGTTGCTTGGATCCCGGCCTGGTGTCAGGCGGGAAATAGCGCCGCAACCGGTACATCGGCACGCTCTGGATGATCTGGAACGGCGAGGGTACGGCGCCGGTCTCCAGGCCGCCGTACCGCAGCACCTCCAGCCCGTTCTGGGCGGTCGCCACCAGCCGTCCGACCGGGTTCGTTATCGCCGACAGATCCACGCCGCACGCTCCCCTTCTGGCCGCCATGGAACCCCCGAATCGGCCGACGTCATCATGGCACAGGGGCCCGGCGGGCAGGGCCGACCTATCATCGGCGGCTGATGGCGAACCTGATCAATGTCGAGCGCGCGACCGTCGGCTACGGCACCCGCACGCTTCTCGATGCGGTCAGCCTGGGCATCGACGACGGCGACGCGATCGGCGTGGTCGGGCGCAACGGCGACGGTAAGACCACGCTGCTGCAGATCTTGACGCTCACCCGCGAGCCGGATTCGGGCCGGGTGACCCACACCTCGGGGTTGTCGGTGGGCTATCTGCGGCAGAGTGACGACTTCGCCGCCGACTCCACCGTGCGCGACGTGATCGTCGGTGGCCGTCCCGATCACGTCTGGGCGGCCGAACCCGAGACCCGCGACGTCGTCTTGCATCTATTGGCCGACGTCTCTCTCGACAGTGCGGTCGGCCGGCTCTCCGGCGGCGAGCGGCGCCGGGTGGCGCTGGCAGCGGTGCTGATCGCCGGTCATGACGTCCTCGTGCTCGACGAGCCGACCAACCACCTCGACGTCGAGGTGATCGGCTGGCTGGCCGCACACCTCAATTGGCGCCTGGCCAAGGCACTGGTGGTGGTGAGCCACGACCGCTGGTTCCTCGACGCGGTGTGCACAAGGACGTGGGAGGTGCATGCCAGCAGCGGAAAAGGGAAGGTAGACGGCTACGAGGGCGGTTACGCGGCCTACGTGCTCGCGCGGGCAGAGCGGATGCGGCTGGCGGCCGGTGCCGAGGCGCGCAGGCAGAACCTCATGCGCAAGGAGCTGGCATGGCTGCGGCGCGGACCGCCGGCGCGGACGTCGAAACCGAAGTTCCGCATCCAGGCCGCCAACGAGTTGATCGCCAACGAACCGCCGCCACGGGACTCCCTCGTTCTGCAGCGGTTCGCCACCACCCGGCTGGGCAAGGACGTGTTCGACCTGCACCGGGTGCGGCTCGAGATGGGCGACACCGTGGTGCTGGACCAGGTCGACTGGTCGATCGGCCCCGGCGCGCGGATCGGGCTGGTCGGCGTCAACGGCACCGGCAAGACGTCGGTGCTGCGACTGCTGGCAGGTGAGCTAGCGCCGACGGCGGGCACGATCAAGCGGGGCGCGACGCTGCGGATCGGTTACCTCAGCCAGGCCCTGGCCGAACTCGACGGCGCCGACCGGGTGCTGGACGCGGTCGAGGACCGGCGAAGGATCACCCAACTGGCCGGCGGCGGCGAGATCAGCGCTGACACGTTGCTGCGTGACTTCGGGTTCACGGGCGACAAGCTGATGACGCGGGTGTCGGAGCTCTCAGGTGGTGAACGGCGCAGGTTGCAGTTTCTGCGGCTGTTGCTCGACGAACCGAACGTGCTGCTGCTCGACGAGCCGACCAACGACCTCGATATCGACACGTTGACCGTCATCGAGGATTATCTCGACGGCTGGCCGGGCACGCTGATCGCCGTCACCCACGATCGCTACTTCCTCGAACGGGTCTCCGATGTCACCTACGCCCTGACCGGAGGTGGGCGCTGCGAGCTGTTGCCGGGCGGAATCGAGCAGTATCTGGCGGACCGCGCTTCGGCCGCGTCACCGGCACCTGCATCGACGGCGAGTGCAGCGACGGCGGGTTCGCAAGGCGAAACGGCGTCGGCGCGGGAGCGACGCACCGGCAAGGAGATGGCGCGCATCGAGGGGCAGCTGGAAAAACTGGAGTCGCGAATCGCCGCGCTGCACGAGTCCATGGCCGAGGCCGCCGCGGACCACGTCCGGTTGGGTGAGCTCAACGCCGAGCTCCAAGAGCTGTTGAACCGCAAGGAATCTCTCGAAGAAGCGTGGCTGGCCGCTGCAGACGGCTGACGCCGTAGCCTGGGAGCATGGCAACCAGATCGATCGGTGTCACCGCGCTCGCCGGGGTCGCTCTGCTCCTGCCGGGGTGCGGCTCTGGCGCCGAACCCCAGTCCACGGTGACCGTCACGGAGTCCGCCTCGCCCTCGAGCAGTCCGCAGGCCCCGCCGCCGCAGACCACACCGCCGCCTGCGGCGCCGCAGACGGGAGTAGCCGCCCCCGCCCGGCCGGCCCGCAATCAATGCGTCCGCCTCGAACCCGCCCCGGATGCTCGGTACCAGGTGTACGACGCGGGGTCAGCAGTCGTCACGTTCGCTGACGGTCGCCTCACCCTCGAGTCGGTGACGCCGGCCGAGGGTTGGACGCATCGGGTCGACGATCAGGAACCCGAGGAGGTCGAGATCTCGTTCCGCAGAGGAGCTGAGGACCTCGACCTGGAAATCGAGGTCGACGACGGTCGTCTCGAGGTCAGCATCTGCAACGACGACGACTGATTCTGGGCGGCTAAGCGAGGACCCGGCGCAGGAACGCGATCTGATCCGCGATCACGCGCTGCCGCACGTCGTCGCGGTAGAAGTCGAAATGGGCGAGGTCGTAGCTCGTTAGCTCACCTCGGGGCGCGAGTTCAGCCAGTCGTGCCGCGTCGACCTCTTGAGTTTCCTTGTCCCGCTTGCCGATGCACACCAACACGGGCGCACGCACGCGTGGTGCATGGTCGCCGGGCTTGTAGCGCATCATCGCGAACAGCGCTCGCGGTGCGACCTCGTTGCGCCAGGTCGCGCTCTGCATGCCCTCGATGGTCTGGTGCGCCTCGGAAGTGGCCATGACCGCGGGCTCACCCGGTTGTCCCACCGCTTTGATGTAAGTGGGCGATGCACCCAGAGCGCCGCGCACGGTGTCGGTGGCCATCGCCCACAGCAGCCGCAGAGTGGCCGCCGTCGACCGCCCCTCGACCTTCTTGGGGAATCCGTTGAACGGGATCTGGGCGATCGCAGCCGCGATCCGTGGGTCGCGAGCCGCCGCCGTGACCACATGGCCACCACCGAGCGAGCTGCCCCACAACACGATGCGGTCAGGGTCGATACCGCTGCGGCCGCGAGCGAACGTGACCGCTGCGGCGATGTCGTCGAGTTGACCGCCGATGTCCACCAACTGCCTTGGCTCACCCTGGCTTTCACCGAAGTTGCGGTAGTCAAAGGTGAGGGCCACGTAACCGGCGGCGGCGAAACCCGTCGCGTTCGCCGTCAACGCCGGGGTGTCCTGCGTGCCGCCGAAGCCCTGGCACAGCACCACACACGGCCGGGGTTCGTCGGGGCCGCCGTTGTAGAGGTGGCCGACCAGAGTCGTCGCACCGGAGCGGAATTCGACGCGTTCGGTCATCTCCTCAACCGTAGCCGCAGCCGGTCGGCGGTTTCGCGCACGGCGCCGAGCTGCCGGGCGACCTGCGTCGGTGCGGTGCCGCCGCGGGCGTCGCGGGAGTCGACCGATCCGTCGACGGTCAGGACCTCACGCACCTGCGGGGTGAGTTCGGGATGGATTGCGGCGAGTTCGGCGTCCTCGAGTTCTTCCAGCCCGATGCCGCGCGCTTCGGCCGCGCGCACCGCGGCACCCGCCGCCTCATGCGCCACCCGGAACGGCACTCCCCTGCGCACAAGCCATTCGGCGACGTCGGTGGCCAGGGTATAGCCGAGCGGCGCGAGCTCGGTCATCCGGTCGACGTCGAAGCGCAAGGTCGCCACCAGCCCCGCCATGGCCGGCAGCAGGAGTTCGAGCTGCGCGACGGAGTCGAACACCGGTTCCTTGTCCTCTTGCAGGTCCCGGTTGTAGGCCAACGGTTGAGCTTTGAGCGTCGCCAGCAGCCCGGTGAGGTTGCCGATCAACCGGCCGGACTTGCCGCGGGCGAGTTCGGCGATGTCGGGGTTCTTCTTCTGCGGCATGATGGAGCTACCGGTCGACCAGGCGTCGTGCAGGGTGACGTAGCCGAATTCGGTTGTGCTCCATAAGATGATGTCCTCGGCCAGCCGCGACAGGTCGACGCCGATCATCGAAAACACGAATGCCGCCTCCGCGGCGAAGTCGCGCGACGCGGTGGCATCGATCGAATTGTCGGCGGCGGTGTCGAAGCCGAGATCCTCGGCGATCGCGTCGGGGTTCAAGCCCAGGGACGACCCGGCCAGCGCACCGGACCCGTAGGGCGATACCGCAGCCCGCTTGTCGAAATCGGCCAGGCGGTCGACGTCGCGCAGCAACGGATGCGCATGCGCCAGTAGGTGATGCGCGAGGAGCACGGGTTGTGCGGACTGCAGATGCGTCTTGCCCGGCATGATCGCGGTCGGGTGGGCGGCCGCCTGGGTCGCCAACGCGTCGACGACCTGCAGAGCCCCGTCGGCGACGCGCCTGATCGCGTCGCGCAGCCACATCCGAAACAGCGTGGCCACCTGGTCGTTTCGCGACCGGCCCGCCCGCAACCGGCCGCCAAGTTCCGCGCCGACCCGATCGATCAGGCCGCGCTCGAGGGCGCCGTGCACGTCTTCGTCCGTGACCAGGGGTTCGAAGCTGCCGTCGGCGACGTCGGCGGCCAGGCTGTCGAGGCCCGCGAGTAGCCCGTCGCGCTGATCGTCGGTCAGTAGCCCGGCGCCGTGCAGCACCTGCGCGTGCGCCTTCGACGCCCGGATGTCGTAAGGAGCGAGCACCCAGTCGAAGTGGGTCGACTTCGACAGGGCCGCGAGCGCGTCGGACGGTCCGTCGGCGAACCGTCCGCCCCACAGCGAACCTTCGTTCGTGCTCATCTGAGGACCCTCACTTCCGGCGAGTGACCGCGGTTGTACGTCCGAACCCGGCGTGTCGCCGTACAGACACGGTCGCTCGCGGTAGTGGAGCGGAGGGCATCACGTGTCGAGGTCCCGGCGGGCGGCGATGCTGGACGACAGACCGTGGATCTGCACGAAACCGCGGGCCGCCGACTGGTCGAACGTATCGCCCTCGTCGTAGGTGGCGAGGTTGAAGTCGTAGAGCGACTCGGCGCTGCGACGGCCGTTCACCGCGATGTGTCCGCCGTGCAACACCAGCCGGATCTCTCCGGTCACGTGCTCCTGGGTCTTGGCGACGAAGGACTCTAGCGCGGTCTTCAGCGGCGAGTACCAGAGCCCGTCGTAGACCAGCTCGCCCCACTTCTGGTCGGTGTGGCGCTTGAAGCGGCCGAGTTCGCGCTCCAGCGTGACGTGTTCGAGTTCGGTGTGCGCGGTGATCAACACCATCGCGCCCGGCGCCTCGTAGATCTCGCGGCTCTTGATGCCGACCAGCCGGTCCTCGACCACATCAAGCCTGCCGACACCCTGTTCGCCGGCCCGGCGGTTCAACTCCTCGATCGCCTGCAGCACCGTCACCGGGCGCCCGTCGATCGACACCGGCACGCCACGCTCGAAACCGATGATCACCTCGTCGGGTGTGCTCCAGTTGACCGTCGGATCCTCGGTGTAGTCGTAGACGTCCTTGGTCGGGGCGTTCCACAGATGCTCGAGAAAGCCGGTCTCCACGGCGCGACCCCAGACGTTCTGATCGATCGAGAACGGCGAACGCTTGGTGACGTTGATCGGGATCGCATTCTCCTCGGCGAACGCGATCGCCTTCTCCCGCGTCCACGCGTAGTCACGCACCGGCGCCAGCACCTTGAGATCCGGTGCCAGCGAAGCGAATCCGACTTCGAAGCGGACCTGGTCGTTGCCCTTGCCGGTGCAGCCGTGCGCGACAGTGCCGCCGCCGTGCTCCCGGGCCGCGGCCACGAGATGCTTGACGATCAGCGGTCGGCTCAACGCCGAAACCAGTGGATAGCGGTCCATATACAGCGCGTTCGACTGGATCGCGGGCAGGCAGTACTCGTCGGCGAACTCGTCTTTGGCGTCGACGACGACGGCCTCCACGGCGCCGCAGTCGATGGCGCGCTTGCGCACCACCTCCATGTCCTCGCCGCCCTGGCCGAGATCGATCGCCACAGCGACGACCTCGCGCCCGGTCTCCTTGCCGATCCAGCTGATCGCCACCGAGGTGTCCAGGCCACCGGAATAGGCCAGGATGACGCGTTCGGACATCAGCAGGTCTCCTTTTGTCTAATGCTTTCGAGTTTTGTTGCCAGTTCGGCGCCGGTCATCGGCTCACGCGCGACGACCAGAATGGTGTCGTCGCCCGCGACGGTACCGACGACGAACGGAAGCGCCGCGCGGTCCATCGCGCTGGCAAGGTAGTGCGCAGCCCCGGGCGGGGTGCGCAGGATGGCCAGGTTGCCGCTGGAGTCGGTCGACACGAGCAGCTCGGCCAGCAGCCGCGACATCCGTTCGGTGCCACCGGAAACGCCGCGCACCGGGCTGCCATCCTCGGGGACGATGTACACGCCGACGCCGCCGTCGGCGCCGCGCAGTTTCACCGCGCCGAGTTCTTCCAGATCGCGCGACAGCGTGGCCTGCGTGACCTCGATGCCCTCCTCGGCCAGCAGGGTGGCCAGCTCGGTCTGGCTGTGCACCGACCGCGACGACAGGATCGCTACGATGCGGGCCTGCCGCCCGGCACGAGTCGCCGCGGAAGTCACTGCCCGACTCCCGCCCGCTCCAGCAGCCACACCAGCAGCGCCTTCTGCGCGTGCAGGCGGTTCTCGGCTTCATCCCACACCGCGCTCTGCGCCCCGTCGATCACCTCGTCGGTGATCTCTTCACCACGGTGCGCCGGAAGGCAGTGCAGCACAACCGCATCGGCGTCGGCACGGCCCAGCAGGGCTTCGTTGACCTGGTAGGGCCGGAACGGCCCCACCCGGTCCAGGCCGTCGTTCTCCTGACCCATCGACGTCCACGTGTCGGTGACCAGGACGTCGGCACCGTCGGCTGCTGCGTTCGCATCGGCGGTCACGGTGACCGTCGCACCGGTCTCCGAAGCCCGTTTCTGTGCGGCGTCGACGAAGTCCGGATGCGGTTGGAAGCCGTCCGGTGCCGCGATCGTCACATCCACGCCCGCCGTGACGCCGCCCAGCATGAGCGAGTGCGCCATGTTGTTGGCGCCGTCGCCGAGGTAGGTCATCCGCAAGCCCGCCAGCCTGCCCTTGCGCTCGGCGAGCGTCTGCAGATCGGCCAGCACCTGGCACGGGTGGAACTCGTCGGACAGCGCGTTGACGATCGGCACACTCGCACCCGCGGCCATCGCGGTCAACCGGTCTTGTGCGAAGGTGCGCCACACGATCGCCTTGACGTAGCGCGACAGCACCCGGCCGGTGTCCTCCAGCGTCTCGTCTCGACCCAGCTGAGTGCTGCGGCCGTCGACCACGACGGCGTGGCCACCGAGTTGGGCAACGCCCAACTCGAACGAGAACCGGGTCCGCGTGGAGTTCTTGTCGAAGATCACCGCTACGCCGCTCGGACCCTCCAGAGGCCGACGGCTGAACGGCTGAGCTTTCAATTCGGCTGCCAAAGCGAGCACCTCGGCCTGCTCGGCGGGGCTCAGATCGTCGTCACGCAGGAAGTGCCGGATGGTTGCGGTCATGAGGTTGCGCCCTTTTCAGAGCCGGTGTCGAGGACGGCGGGAAGCGCGGCGAGGAAGTCGTCGACCTGAGCCTCGCTGATCACCAGCGGCGGGGCCAGCCGGACCACGTCGGGAGCCGCGGCGTTGACGAGGAAGCCGGCGTCGCGGGCCGCGGTCTCGACGGCTTTGGCGGCTTCGGCGGTCAGCGCGACACCGAGCAGCAGGCCGCGGCCGCGGACGTGGTCGATCAACGGATGCCCGGTGGCCTCGATGCCCGTCGACAGCGTTTTGCCGAGCACGTCGGCGCGGCTGATCAGATCGTCGTCGGCCAGCACCCGCAGCACCGCGAGCGCGGCGGCGGTGCAGACAGGGTTGCCGCCGAACGTGCTGCCGTGCAATCCGGGCGTCAGCAGCTCCGCGGTGGCGCCCGTCGCGATGCATGCGCCGATCGGCAACCCGCCGCCGAGGCCCTTGGCCAGGGTTACGACATCCGGAGTGATCCCGTCGTGCTGATGCGCGAAAAACGCTCCGGTGCGGCCCATTCCGGTCTGCACCTCGTCGAGAACCAGCAGCGCGTTGTGCTGCGCGGTGATCTCGCGGGCGGCGACGAGGTAGCCGGCGGGCGGAACCACGACCCCGCCTTCGCCCATGATCGGCTCGAGAAACACCGCGGCGGTTTCGTCGTCGACGGCGGCTCGCAGCGCATCGATGTCGCCGTAGGGCACATGGGTCACCTCACCCGGCAGCGGCGCGAACGGCGCCTGCTTGGACGGCTGACCGGTGAGCGCAAGAGAGCCCATGGTGCGACCGTGGAAGGCGCCCTGCGCCGCAACCAGTTTCGTGCGTCCAGTGAGTCGTGTGATCTTGAAAGCGACCTCGTTGGCTTCGGTGCCGGAGTTGCAGAAGAACACCCTGGCCGGCGCCGCCGGGCCCCCTCCGAGCAGCCCGACCAGCGCTTCGGCCAGCGCGACACCGGGTTCGGTCGCATACAGGTTCGACGTGTGGCCCAGCGTGTTGAGCTGAGCAGTGACGGCATCGATGACCGCGGGATGGCGGTGGCCCAGGATGTTGACCGCGATGCCGCCGAGCAGATCGACATAGGTCTTGCCGTCGACGTCGGTCACCACCGCGCCGTCACCGCTGGACAACGCCAGCGGCGGGGTGCCGTAGTTGTTCATCATCACGGTCTGCCACCGCTCCAGCAGGGTCATGACCGCACCACTTTCGTCCCCGTCCCCTCGTCGGTGAGCAGTTCGACCAGCACGCAGTGCTCGACGCGACCGTCGATGACATGTGCGCTCGGCACACCGCCGGCGACCGCGCGCAGGCACGCCTCGATTTTGGGCACCATCCCGGCCTCCAGTGTCGGCAGCATTTGCGTCAGTGCGGCGGAGTCGATTTCGCTGACCAGCGAGCCGCGGTCGGGCCAATTCGTATACAGGCCCTCGACATCGGTGAGCATCAGCAGCTTCTCGGCGCCCAACGCCTCGGCCAGCGCGGCGGCCGCCGTGTCGGCGTTGATGTTGTGCACCACCCCGCCGATGTCGGGAGCGATGGTCGACACCACCGGAATCCGGCCGGCGGCAATGAGGTCCAGCAACGATTCGGCGTTGACCCTCTCGACGTCGCCGACCAGGCCGATGTCAGTGGCCACACCGTCGACGGTCACGCTGCGCCGCACCGCGGTGAACAACTGGGCATCCTCGCCGGTGACCCCGACCGCGTACGGGCCGTGGGCGTTGATCAGCCCGACCAGTTCCCGGCCGACCTGACCGAAAAGCACCATGCGCGCCACGTCCAGCACCTCGGGTGTGGTGACCCGGAATCCGCCCTTGAAATCGCCTTGAATGCCGAGGCGTTTGAGCATCGCGCTGATCTGCGGGCCGCCGCCGTGTACCACGACGGGATGGACGCCGCAGTTACGCAGGAAGACCATGTCGGCAGCGAACGCGGCCTTGAGCACGTCGTCGGTCATCGCGTTGCCGCCGTACTTGATCACGACGGTCTTGCCGTGCAGCTGTTTGAGCCACTCCAGTGCTTCGGCCAGAACCTTTGCCTTGACCGGGGTTTCAACGCTCATGAGCTGTACGCCGAGTTCTCTTCGACGTAACCGTGCGACAGGTCGGTGGTGCGGACGGAGGCCTGCGCCGACCCGTCGCCGAGGTCGATGGTGACGGTGATGTCGGCACCGGAGAGATCCACGTCGCGTGAACCCGGCTGCGGCGCCCCGTCTCGCCAGACCGCAAACCCGTTGAAGGACACGGTGACCCGCTCCGGATCCACCTTGAACGGCGCCA
Source organism: Mycobacterium neumannii (assembly GCF_002245615.1). NCBI lineage: Bacteria > Bacillati > Actinomycetota > Actinomycetes > Mycobacteriales > Mycobacteriaceae > Mycobacterium > Mycobacterium neumannii. The sequence goes on from NZ_NKCO01000013.1 coordinate 18,031, forward strand.
TGCCGATGGCTGCCAGCACCCGGCCCCAGTTCGGGTCCGAGCCGAACAGCGCGGTCTTGACCAGGCTGTCCCGCGCGACGATGCGGGCGCCGAGCAGTGCGTCGTCCTCGGAAGCCGCACCGGCCACCGTGATGACGATCCGTTTCGTCACACCCTCGGCGTCGGCCTGCAGCTGATGGCACAGGTCGTCGCACACCCTCAGGATCGCCTCGTCGAGTTCGCTCTGGCTGGGCTTGACCGCGCTGGCGCCGGACGACAGAAGCAATACCGAGTCGTTCGTCGAACAGCTGCCGTCGACGTCGAGACGGTCGAAGGTCAGCGAGGTGGCCTTGCGCAGCGCCTCGTCGAGTGCGGCGGAATCGGCGACGGCGTCGGTGGTGAGCACGCACAGCATCGTCGCCAGCGACGGGGCGATCATGCCTGCGCCCTTGGCCATGCCGCCGACGGTCCAGTTGTCGGCGTGGTGCAGCGCGACCTGCTTGGGCACGGTGTCGGTGGTCATGATGGCCCGCGCGGCCTCTTCGCCGCCGTGGAGTCCACCCGACAGTTCGTGCACGATCTCGGTGACGCCGGGGAGCACTTTGTCCATCGGCAGCCGGTCGCCGATCAGCCCGGTCGAACAGACCGCGACCTCGATCGCGCCGGTTTCGGTGCCCCAGTCGCTCAACGCCCCCGCGACCGCCTCAGCGGTGGCGTGGGTGTCCTGGAAGCCCTGCGGCCCGGTGCAGGCGTTGGCGCCGCCGGAGTTCAGGATCACCGCGCGCAGGCGGCCGGTGGTGAGCACTTGGCGGCTCCACAGCACCGGCGCGGCCTTGACCTGGTTGCGGGTGAACACCCCCGCAGCGGCGTAGTCGGGACCCTCGTTGAACACCAACGCCAGGTCCAGTGCGCCGGATGCTTTGATGCCTGCGGCGATTCCGGTCGCGCGGAAGCCTTCCGGGGCCGTGACGCCCTGGGTGCGAAGCAGCCGGGTTCCGGAAGTCATGGTGCCATGCCCACGATCGAAAGCCCCTCGGTCTCGGGCCAGCCCAGCGCCAGGTTCATCGACTGCACCGCGGCGCCGCCGGTGCCCTTGACGAGGTTGTCGATCGCGGCGACGGCGATCAACGTCTTCGCATCCTCGTCCAGGGCGACGGCCAGCTGGGCGGCGTTGCTGCCCAGCACCGAACCCGTCTTCGGCAGTTGCCCTTCGGGAAGCACATGGACGAACGGCTCGGCGTCGTAGGCCTTTTCGTAGGCGGCGCGGATCTCAGGAAGCGAGGCGTCGGTGCGTGCGGTGCAGGTGGCCAGGATGCCGCGAGAGGTCGGTATGAGCACCGGCGTGAACGACACGGTCACGTCCTTGTGGCCGACCGCGCGCAGCCCCTGGGCGATCTCCGGTGTGTGCCGGTGCTTACCGCCGATGTTGTACGCGCGTGCCGAGCCGATCACCTCGGCGCCCAGCAGATCGGGTTTGGCGGCCCGGCCCGCCCCCGACGCGCCGCTGACCGACACCACGGTCACGGCCGGCTCGATGAGGTCCTCTGCCACCGCGGGCCACAGCGCGAGCAGGGCCGCGGTCGGATAGCACCCGGGCACGGCGATCCGCTTCGCACCGCGCAGCCGGTCGCGCGCACCCGGAAGCTCCGGTAGCCCGTAGGGCCAGGTACCGGCGTGCTCGGAGCCGTAGAACCGCTCCCAGGCGGCGGCGTCGGTGAGCCGGAAGTCGGCGCCGCAGTCCACGATCAGCGTGTCGTCGCCGAGTTGTTCGGCCAGCTGAGCGGAGTGCCCGTGCGGCAGCCCCAGGAACACCACGTCGTGTCCCCGCAGCGCCTCTTCGTCGGTGGCCTCCAGCACGCGGTCGGCCAGCGGCAACAGGTGCGGGTGATGCTCGGCCAGCGAGGTGCCCGCACTCGCCGCTGCGGTCAGCGCACCGATCGTCAGCCGGCCGTCGGCGTAGGCGGGATGTCCGAGAAGCAGGCGTAGGATCTCACCGCCGGCGTATCCGCTGGCGCCCGCTACCGCAACTGAAACCATGCAGGCAATTCTGCATGTTTATGCATACCTATGCAAATTCATTACTATCAGCGGCGTTGTTCGGCGCCGACCCGCTCCGTGGCGGCCTGCACGGCCGCTTCGCGCGCCGCGCTGGCTTCGTCCTCGGTGAGCGTGCGATCGGCGGCACGGAACCGCAGTGCGAACGCCAGCGATTTGCGGCCCTCGCCGACCTGCGGACCGGTGTAGACGTCGAACAACCGCACGTCCTCGAGCAGCGGCCCCGCGCCGGCCCGCACCGCCTCGACCACGGCGGCCGCGGCGACATCCTCGTCGACGACCAGGCTGATGTCCTGGAAAACGGCGGGAAACGGCGACACCCTCGGAGCCGGAAGTCGCTCGACAATGGGTATGGCGTCCAGATCCAGTTCGAGGGCACAGGTGCGCTTGGGCAGACCCGACCGCTCCACAACCGCCGGGTGCAGTTCACCGGCGAAGCCGACGACGGTCCCGCTCTGCCGGTCGCCCAGCACCACTTCGGCGCAGCGGCCCGGATGCCACGGCAGGCGCTGAGTGGCGCGCAGGCTCAGCTCGACACCGGCGGCGCGAGCGATCACCTGCACTGCCTCGAACACGTCGGGGGGCTGCACCGCGCGACCCGGACCCCATGGGCCCGCAGGCTCGCGCAACCCGGCCACCACCAGGGCGACGTGCTGGGGCTGTCGCGGCAGCGACGCGTTCAGCGCGGCGATCTCGTCGTCGCTTGGCCGCCGGTCGGTCGGTATCCGTTCGAGGGAACTGGTGTCCGGCGTCGGTTGGACGACCTGCTGGATCGCGAACAAACCGACGTCCACGGTTCCGCGAGACACGTTGCGGCTCAGTGCCTCCAGTAGTCCTGGCAGCAGGGTGGTGGCCAACTGCGGGCGGTCGGAATCCAGCGGGTTGAGCACGTCGGTCGTGATCCGGCGGGTGTCGTCGGCGGGCAGACCCCACTGGTCGAACACGCCCGCGGGCAGAAACGGGGTGGGCAGGATCTCCACATACCCGTTGAGTCCCAACGACTTTCCCATCGCACGCCGTCGCCTCTGCACCGGGGTCAGCCCGCGGCCGGCCGGAGCCAGCGGCAACACCGACGGAATGGTCTCCAGATCCTCGAGACGCAGCACCTCTTCGACGAGGTCGGCAGGTTGACGCAGATCGGGCCGCCAACTCGGCGGCGTGACGGTGAGCGTGCCCTCGGCGGCGACGACCCGTGCGCCGATCTGGGTGAGCCGCCGCTCTGCGGTGCCCGGTGCGTACTCGACACCGGCGGTGCGGTCGGGCAGGTCGGCCGCCATGGCGATCGGCGGTTGCGACCAGTCGTCTCGGGGTGGCTCGCCGCGCCAATCGGTCAGCGTGGGTTCGACCGTGCCGTTGGTGATCTCGGCGAGCAGCGCGGCGCAGCGGTCCAACGCGGCGACCGAAATCGCCGGATCGACGCTGCGTTCGTAGCGCCGACCCGCCTCGCTGTACAGCCGCAGCCGTCGCTGCGTGCGCGAGACGGCGGCCGGGTCCCACACGGCGGCCTCGAGCAGTACGTCGGTGGTCGTCTCGCGCACCTCCGTGGTGCCCGCACCCATCACGCCGCCGATCGCGGCGGTCGCTTCGTCGTCGACGATCAGCACATCGGCCGTGTCGAGGCGGCGTTCGACATCGTCGAGGGTGACCACGGTCTCCCCCGGTTCGGCGAAGCGCACACGGAATCCGCCGCTGATCAGGCTGCGGTCGTGGGCGTGCATCGGGTGGCCGAGCTCGAGCATCACGTAGTTGGTGACGTCCACCGCGGGAGAGATGGCCCGGATGCCGGACAACAAAAGCCGTCGCTGCAGCCACCACGGCGAGACGGCGCCGGCATCGATACCGGTCACGGGGCGCAGTCCGAACCGCTGGACACCGGTGCCCGGGTCGATCGACACGGGCAGCGCCTCGCCGTCGGCCGGTAACGGGGCGACGGCGGCGGGGTCGACGTAATCGAGGTCGTAGGCGGTGGCGACCTCGCGGGCCAGCCCGCGCACCGACAGGCAGTAGCCGCGGTCCGGTGTGATGGCCAGGTGAAAGACGACGTCGTTGAGGCCGAGGAGATCGGCGGCGGGGTGGCCCGGTTCGGCGGTGCCGGCCGGCAGCACGAGAATGCCCGAATGGTCGGTGCCCAGGTTCAGTTCGGCCGTCGAGCAGATCATCCCGTCGGAGATCCGGCCGTAGGTCTTGCGGCTGGCGATGGTGAAGTCGCCGGGCAGCACCGTACCGGGCAGTGCCACCACGACCAGATCGCCGACGGCGAAGTTTGTTGCGCCGCAGACGATGTCACGTGGCTCGTCTTCTCCGACGTCGACCTTGACGGCGCGGATGGGCTTCTTGAATTCGGTGAGCTCCTCGATGGCGGCCACCCGTCCCACTGTCAGTGGGCCCGTGACGGGGCCGACCGGGATGACCTCCTCGACCTCATGGCCGATGCGGATCAACGTCTCTTCGAGGTCGGCGGCGCTCACGTCCCAACCCGGCGCGCCGGCCCGCACAACGTCGCGCAGCCAGCTGTACGGCAGCCGCATCAGGCCCCTACCCCGAACGGCAGGGAGAACCGCACGTCACCTTCGACCATGTCGCGCATGTCTGGAATTCCGTTGCGGAACTGCAGGGTTCGTTCCAGGCCCATACCGAAAGCGAAGCCGGAGTAGGCATCAGGGTCGATCCCGCAGGCGCGCAGCACGTTCGGATTGACCATGCCGCAGCCGCCCCACTCGACCCAGCCGGCTCCGCCCTTCTTGTTCTCGAACCAGATATCGACCTCGGCCGACGGTTCCGTGAACGGAAAGAAGTGCGGACGGAACCGTGTGCGCGCCTGCGGACCGAACTCGGAGCGGGCGAACGCATCCAGCGTGCCGCGCAGATGGGCCATCGTCAGTCCTTTGTCCACCGCGAGGCCTTCGACCTGATGGAAGACCGGAGTGTGGGTGGCGTCGAGTTCGTCGGTGCGAAACGTGCGGCCGATCGAGACGATGTAGACCGGCGGCTCGCGTTCCAGAAGGGTGCGGATCTGCACCGGCGAGGTGTGCGTGCGCAACACCTGCCGCGACCCCTCGGGCGCGATGTGGAAGGTGTCCTGCTCGCTGCGCGCCGGATGGTCGGGAGCGAAGTTCAGCGCATCGAAGTTGAACTGCTCGGTTTCGACCTCGGGCCCCTCGGCGAGTTCCCATCCCATCGCGACGAACGTGTCGGCGATGCGCTCGCCCAGAATCGTGATCGGGTGGCGGGCGCCGACCGGTTGCCGGGTCGAGGGCAGCGTCACATCGATACGCTCGGCCACCAGCACCGCGGCGTCGCGCTCTGCCCGCAGCGCCGCCAGCCGCTCGTCGTACGCGCTCTGCGCCTGGGTGCGGGCGACGTTGACCCGTTTCCCCGCGTCGGCCCGATCGGCCTTGGCCAGTGACCCAAGCGACTGGCGCGCCAACGCGATCGGAGACCGGTCGCCGAGATGCTCGGTTTTGGCCCGCGCGAGCTCATCGAGGTCGGCGGCCGCGTCGAACGCACGCCGAGCAGCGCTGACAGCCTCGGTCAGCGCTTCTTCGGACAGGTCTGCGGGCCGATCAGCCACCCGGCGATCATAGGTGATGCGCCGATGGCCCTCGAACGCATGCCGAGGCCGGCGTAGGCACCGCAGCCCGCTATTCCGTCGCGGGCTGGTCCTCATCGTCGCCAGCCTCCGGCGGGTGCCTGAGAGTCTTCAGTCGATACATGACGAGATCGGCCGGGACACCGTCATGTTTCGAGGCGAAGAGTTGCCGACGGAGGCGCTTGGCCTCGACTTCGAGCGAATCGAACTCCTCGGCGGGGATGCGGTCCAATGTGGTCTGCGACACCACCAGCTCTCCGCGGGTCGCGCGGTCCATCACGCGGGCCGCGATGTTGACGTCGACTCCGACCCAGTCCGACCCGATGCGCTGGGGATGGCCGGTATGCACACCGACCCGCATCCGCGGCGTGAACCCGTCGACGTCAATGCTTTTCACCCCGTCGCGCGCGGCGATCGCGGCCCGCACCGCCGTCGTCGGGTCGAAGAAGACCGCCATGAGGCCGTCTCCCATGCGCTTGACGATCTGCCCGCCGGCCTCCAACAGGGGCGGCTCGGCCACCTGGGACACGCGGCGCAGCAGCCGCAGCGTGGCCTCGTCGCCGGCGTCGAGCGACCACGTCGAGAAGCCGACGAGATCGGTGAAGACAAGCGTCGCCTCGCGGTTGGCCGGTTTCCCGGACACCCGCTCGGTGAGGGCCTGCCACACTTGCAGCGCGCCGAGGCTCACCTCGCGGGTGGCGACGTTGTGCTGGAGCAGCCGATCGGCGGCGCGGGCGGCAGCGCGCGGCCCGCCCACCCCGTCGGCCGACAGGGGATCCCCGAACTCCGGATCACCGGGCAACGCGCGCCGCGTACGTCGCAGGAACGCGATGATGTTCTCGTTGCGATTGGTGTTCTTCAGCCAGCCCAGGGGCCCGGTCGACCGCTCGAACGGCTCGACATCCACGCCCGCCAGCCTATGCGGGCCGCTCGACGCCGAGCAATCTCCTCAAGCGAAGCGGTCGTCCGGATGACGAAACCGGAGCCGCTGAAGCAGCTGGTCACGGGTTTGTGGCGAGGCAGTAGCCGCTGCATAACGTTGTCCGGCGACGCGCCCCGCAAATCGTAGACAACGTTGGTTGTCAACATTATCGTGGAGTTCGACGTCGATTCAGCGAGGAATCAGATGACTGTGAGCAGCACCGCCAACCCCTTAGGTCCCGACTCGTTGACGTGGAAGTACTTCGGCGACCTCCGCACGGGATTGCTGGGTGTGTGGATCGGCGCCGTCCAGAACATGTATCCGGAACTGGGCGCGGGCGTCGAGGACCATTCGATCCTGCTGCGCGAACCGCTGCAGCGCGTCGCCCGCTCGGTGTATCCGATCATGGGTGTGGTCTACGACGGCGAACGCGCTTCCCAGACCGGCGAGCAGATCAAGAGCTACCACACCACGATCAAGGGTGTGGACACCGAGGGCCGGCGCTACCACGCACTGAACCCCGAGACCTTCTATTGGGCGCACGCCACCTTCTTCATGCTGATCATCAAGACGGCCGAGTACTTCTGCGGCGGCCTGACCGAGGCCGAGAAACGGCAGCTGTTCGACGAGCACGTGCAGTGGTACCGGATGTACGGCATGAGCATGCGGCCGGTGCCGGAAAGCTGGGAAGAGTTCTGCGTGTACTGGGACCGCAAGTGCCGCGAGGAACTCGAGATCAATCGCGCCACCCTCGACATCTTCTCGATCCGTATTCCCAAGCCCTGGTTCGTGTTGATGCCCACCGGGCTGTGGGATCAGCTCTTCAAGCCGATGGTCGGCGCGCAGCGCTGGATCGCGGCGGGCGTGTTCGACGACGCCCTTCGGGAGAAGGCCAACATGCGATGGACGCCCGGCGACGAGGTGCTTCTTCGCCTGTTCGGCAAGCTGGTGGAGTTCGCGTTCGTGGCGGTGCCCGACGAAATCCGTTTGCATCCAAGGGCTTTGACTGCCTATCGGCGGGCCCAGGGCCGGCTTCCCTCCGACGCTCCACTGGTCGAAGCACCTGCGTTCATGGCACCGCCGAGTGATCGGCGCGGGCTGCCGATGCACTACGTCCCGCCGCGCAAGTCGCTGCTCGATCGGGCCGGGTCGCTGGTGCACACCACGTTCTCTTTGGCGGGGCTGCGTCCGGCCCGCGGACGCCATAAGGCAGCCTAGAGGGCATGCTCGAATGGTCTGATGTCGATCTCGCCGTGCGCGATGCCGTCCGCGAGTTCGTCGACAAGGAAATCCGCCCGCACGTCGATGCGCTGGAAAGCGGCGAGATGGAGCCCTACCCCATCGTCCGCAAGCTGTTCGCCACGTTCGGCATCGCCGACATGGCGCGCGAGTCGCTGAACAAGCGCCTGGCCCGGCTGCGCGACGGCGGCGGTTCGTCGGAGAAGTCCTCGGGCGGCGGCATGTTCGGCGAGGGTTCCGGCGGCATGGGGTTCGTCGTGGTCAGCGAGCTGTGCCGGGTGTCGATGGGCGTCGTCACGGGCATGGGGGTCAGCCTCGGGCTGACGGTGCCGACGATCATGAGCCGCGGCACGCTGGCCCAGCAGGAACGCTGGCTGCCCGATCTGGTCACCTACGACAAGGTCGGCGCATGGGCGATCACCGAGCCCGACTCGGGCTCTGATGCCTTCGGCGGCATGAAGTCCTACGTCGTCCGTGATGGCGACGACTACATCCTCAACGGCCAGAAGACCTTCATCACCAACGGCCCCGACGCCGACGTCGTCGTGGTGTACGCGAAGCTCGACGAGGGCGACCCCAGCATCGACAAGCGCGACCGCAAGGTGCTCACCTTCGTGCTCGACCGCGGCATGGAAGGTTTCGTGCAGTCGAAGCCATTCCGCAAGATGGGAATTCACAGCTCGCGCACCGGCGAGCTGTTCTTCAGCAACGTGCGGTTGGGCCGGGACCGGTTGCTCGGCGAAACCGAGGACAACTCCGCCGGTGACGGGCGCGCCAGCGCACGGTCGAGCTTCAGCGCCGAACGCATCGGCGTCGCCGCGATGTCGCTGGGCGTGATCGAGGAATGCCTGCGGTTGTGCGTCGACTACGCCAAGAGTCGCACGCTGTGGGGTCAGGAGATCGGCCAGTTCCAGCTGATCCAGCTCAAGCTCGCGAACATGGAAGTGGCGCGGATGAACGTGCGCAACATCCTGTTTCGCGTGATCGAAGCGGCGCAGGCCGGTGTGTCGATCTCACTGCCGGAGGCATCGGCGATCAAGTGGTACTGCTCACAGGCCGCCACCGACGTCGCGATGGAAGCGGTGCAGCTGTTCGGCGGCAACGGCTACATGACCGAGTACCGCGTCGAACAGCTTGCGCGCGACGCCAAGTCGTTGATGATCTACGCCGGCAGTAACGAGGTGCAGATCACCCACGTGGCGCGAGGCTTGTTGAGCTAGGAGCGGCGGTGCGCGCGTGCGCTCTGGTACAGGCAGATCGCCGCGGCCGCAGCCACATTGAGGCTCTCGGCGGCCCCCGGCATCGGGATGTGAACGCGATGCGTGGCCGACGCGGCCAGTTCTGCGGGCAGACCGTGGGCCTCCGGCCCGAACAACCACGCCGTCGGCTCGACCAGTGCGGCCTCCAGAGCGGGACTGTCCAATGACATCTCGCCGTCGATGGTCGTCGCCAACACCTGCAGGCCGGTGCCGGCGAGCTCCGACACCGCCGAACCGGGATCGTCCTCGGTGACAACGGGAATCGAGAAAATGCTGCCCGCGGACGCGCGCAGGCACTTGCCGTTGTAGGGGTCCACGCTGTGCCCGGCGAACACGACGGCGTCCGCCCGCATCGCGTCGGCGATCCGAATCAGGGTGCCCGCGTTGCCCGGTTCGGAGATCTCGACCGCGACGGCAACCAGCCGCGGCGAGGCGGCCAAGACCTCGCCCAGCGACGTCTCCGGTGTCGCGCACACGGCGACCAGGCCGACCGGAGTCACCGTCTCCGACAACGCTTTGGCGGCGCGTTCTGTCACCAGGTGCACCGGGACATCGGCCAGCATCGCACCGAATCGGTGTGCGGCGTCCTCGGTGGCGAACACCTCGGAAACGAGTCCGCGCCGCAACGCCGCCTCGACGAGGTTGGGACCCTCGGCGAGGAAGCGTGCGGCGCGGCGTCGCCCGACGTGGCGGTGCAGCTTGACCGCTGCGACCACCCGGGCGGAGCGTTCGGTGAGCGTCAGGCAGCCTCGCCCGACGGCGCGTTCACGTCCTCGGGCAGTGCGCCCTTGGCGACCTCGACCAACGCGGTGAACGCCGCGGGATCGCTGACGGCGATCTCGGCGAGGTTCTTGCGGTCCACCTCGACGCCAGCGGCCTTCAGCCCCTGGATCAGCCGGTTGTAGGTGATGTCGTTGGCGCGGGCCGCGGCATTGATACGCGAGATCCACAGCTTGCGGAACTCGCCCTTGCGGGCGCGCCGGTCACGATAGGCGTAGTTGAGCGAATGCAGCTGCTGCTCTTTGGCCTTGCGGTACAGCCGCGACCGCTGCCCCCGGTAACCCTTGGAGGCCTTGAGGATTGTCCGCCGCTTCTTCTGGGCGTTGACTGCGCGCTTGACGCGTGCCATGGGAATGTCCTTCGTTCAGGTCGTACGTGTTCGTCGGTCAGCCGTTGAGCATCTTCTTGATGCGGGCGTTGTCGGCGGCCGACACCTCGGTGCGGCCGGCGAGTCGCCGGGTGCGCTTGCTCGGCTTGTGCTCGAGCAAGTGGCGGCGGTTGGCCTTCTGGCGCACGATCTTGCCGGTCCCGGTGCGACGGAACCGCTTGGAAGCGCCGCTGTGGGTCTTCGCCTTGGGCATAGGTCCTCTGCTCTGTTGTTCTAACTGTTTCGGTCGGGTGCTGCGGCCGGCTCTGCGGAGCCTTCGGCCTGTTGCGCCGCCTTGGCGCGAGTCTTCGCGCCGCGGTGCGGGGCCAGCACCATCGTCATGTTGCGGCCGTCCTGCTTGGCCGAGGTCTCGACGAAGCCGTAGTCGGCGACGTCGGCGCCCAGCCGCTGCAGGAGACGGAAGCCCAATTCGGGTCGCGACTGTTCGCGGCCGCGGAACATGATCGTCACCTTGACCTTGGACCCGGCCTCGAGGAAGCGGATCACGTGACCCTTTTTGGTCTCGTAGTCGTGCGGGTCGATCTTGGGACGGAGCTTCTGTTCCTTGACGACGGTCTGCTGCTGGTTCTTGCGAGACTCGCGCGCCTTCTGAGCCGTCTCGTATTTGAACTTTCCGTAGTCCATGATCTTGCAGACCGGGGGTTTGGCATCCGGTGCTACTTCGACGAGATCGAGATCGGCATCCGCGGCGACGCGGAGGGCATCTTCGATGCGCACGATGCCTACCTGTTCACCGCCCGGTCCGATCAGGCGGACTTCAGGTACGCGGATGCGCTCGTTGACGCGGGTCTCAGTGCTGATGGGGCCTCCTATGTTGTCCTCTAGGAGCCCACTCCGTCAGCTCTGCTCAACGAACAGAAAAGCCCTGCTCAAAGCAGGGCCCACAGCCGACCAGGACAGGCAATCTGTTGCCTGTGACCGGACCGCTGAGCCGGTATGGCCAGCGGTGGGAGGGGGACTCCACTTGCTGTCCCTGGCGTTTGCCGGGACGGTCGCGCATGCCAGTCTAGCAGGCATGACCGATGACCCGAACTCAGCTGACCCGGCCGGCTCAGGTGATCTGAACGGCACCGCCGTTCGTGAACTCGCGGAGATCCCCGCCGTCGAGGTGATCACCCGGTCGGCCGTGATGCTGATGAGCGCCGCCGCCGAGAAGCTCGGGCTGTCGTCCGACAACCCCGAACAGAGCCCGTACCGCGATCTCGACGAGGCCCGCCGGTTGATCACCGCGCTGGCCGGGTTGGTCACCGCGTCCGCGGAGTATCTCGGACCCCATGCCGGACCGGTGCGTGACGGCCTGAAGACGCTGCAGCTGGCCTTCCGTGAGGCCAGCGCATCGCCCGACGAGCCAGGGCAAGGCCCCGGCGAGAAATTCACCGGACCCGTCTGGTCGTGAGTCGCCACCCATTTGGGGTCCCAACCGAATAATGTCGCGGCCTATGACCGTCGCTAGCCTGCCCGTTACCCGCCGCAGGTCGAGGTACTGGTGGGTGCCCGCGGCGGCGGGCTGGACGGTAGGCATCATCGCCACGCTCTCGTTGTTGGCGAGCGTCTCGCCGTTCGTGCGGTCGGTTATCCGGGTTCCGCGCGAGTTCGTCAATGACTACATCTTCAACTTCCCCGACACCAGCTTCGCCTGGGCGTTCGTGCTGGCGCTGCTGGCCGCGGCGCTGGCGGCGCGCAAGCGGATAGCCTGGTTGATCCTGGTCGCCTACATGGTGGGTGCGATCGTCTTCAACATCGCGGATCTGGTGTCCGGCGACGAGTCGGTGGTCGAGGAGATCGGCGAAGTCATCGGGCTGGCCTTCCACGTCGCCGCGATCCTGTTCCTGCTGCTGGCTCGTGGCGAGTTCTGGGCGAAGGTGCGCCGCGGTGCCCTGCTGAAGGCAGCGGTCGTGCTGGTCGCGGGGATGGCGATCGGCACCCTGATCGGATGGGGCCTGCTCGAACTGTTCCCGGGCACGCTGACCAGTGACGACCGGTTCTGGTATGCGCTGAACCGGGTCAGCGCGTTCGCGGGCGCCGACTCCTCGAACTTCACCGGTCATCCGCACGTCCTGATCAACGCTGTGCTCGGCCTTTTCGGCGCACTGGCTCTGATGGTCGCGGCGATCGTGTTGTTCCAGTCCCAGCGCGCCGAGAACGCGCTGACCGGTGAGGACGAATCCGCGCTGCGCGGGCTGCTGGAGTTGTTCGGCAAGAACGACTCGCTCGGGTACTTCGCGACGCGCCGCGACAAGGCGGTGGTGTTCGCGCCCAACGGGCGGGCCGCCATCACCTACCGCGTGGAAGTCGGTGTGTGCCTGGCGAGCGGGGATCCGGTCGGCGATCCCAAGGCGTGGCCGGCGGCGATCGAGGCGTGGTTCGCGTTGTGTCAGACCTACGGCTGGGCCCCCGGGGTGATGGGCGCGAGTTCGGCGGGCGCCGAGGCGTTCCGCGAGGCCGGGCTCAACGCCCTGCAACTCGGCGACGAGGCCATTCTGTATCCCGACAGTTTCCGACTGTCCGGGCCGGATATGCGCGCGGTCCGACAGGCCGTCACCCGGGCGCGGCGTGCGGGCGTGAGCGTGCGCATCCGCAGGCACCGCGACCTGGGCGCCGAGGAGATGGCCGACGTCATCGCCCGCGCCGAGGCCTGGCGCGACACCGAGGACGAACGCGGCTTCTCGATGGCACTCGGCCGGCTCGGCGACCCGGCCGACGGCGACTGCCTCCTTGTGGAGGCGGTCCAGAACGCGGGCGGGACAGACGAAGTCGTCGCCATGCTGTCACTGGTGCCCTGGGGCACCAACGGCGTCTCGCTGGACTTGATGCGGCGCGCACCCCACTCCCCCAACGGCACCATCGAGCTGATGGTCAGCGAACTGTGCATGCAGGCCGAAGACATCGGCATCACACGGATCTCGTTGAACTTCGCCATGTTCCGATCGGCGTTCGAACAGGGCGCTCAGCTCGGGGCGGGCCCGGTCGCGCGGCTGTGGCGCAGCCTGCTCGTGTTCTTCTCCCGATGGTGGCAGCTCGAGACGCTGTACCGCTCGAACATGAAATACCAACCGGACTGGGTGCCGCGTTACGCCTGCTACGACGACGCCCGACTGGTGCCCCGGGTCGGGGTGGCGTCGGTGATCGCCGAAGGATTTCTGGTGCTGCCCTTTTCGCGGCGTCACGAACAGCCGCACACCGGACACCACACGGCGGTGCCGCAGGATCTGATGGCGACCGGACTGTTGCACCACGACGGTACGGCCCCCGATCTCAGCGGGCTGGCGGCCGATCTGCCCGACGCCGATGAGCCGCGGCTGCCTGAACAGGTGCGAGTGCGCATGGCCAAGCTGAAGGCGCTGCAGGACAACGGAATCGATGCCTATCCCGTCGGTACGCCACCATCGCACACCATCGCCGAGGCGATCGAGGCCGGCGACGACGTTTCGGTCACGGTGGCGGGGCGGGTGCTGCGCAGCCGCGACTACGGCGGCGTTCTGTTCGCCCAGCTGCGCGACTGGTCCGGCGAAGTCCAGCTGCTGCTGGACAACTCGCTGCTCGAATCGGCGACGACGGCTGACTTCACGCACGCCATCGATCTCGGCGACCTCATCGAGGTGTCGGGCACGATGGGCTACAGCAAGAAGGGCACCCGCTCACTTCTGGTCCGTGACTGGCGGATGATCGGCAAATGTCTGCGTCCACTGCCGGACAAGTGGAAGGGGTTGACCGACCAGGAAGCCCGTGTGCGTGCCCGCTACGTCGACCTGGCGATCAACACCGAGGCTCGCGACCTCATCCGCGCGCGTAGCGGCGTGCTGCATTCGATTCGGGAAACGTTGGTGGGCAAGGGGTTCCTGGAGGTCGAGACGCCGATCCTGCAACAGATCCACGGCGGCGCGAACGCCCGGCCGTTCCTCACCCACATCAACGCCTACGATCTGGACCTCTACCTGCGGATCGCTCCTGAGCTGTACCTCAAGCGGCTCTGCGTGGGCGGTGTCGAGCGGGTTTTCGAGCTGGGCAGGGCGTTCCGCAACGAAGGCGTCGACTTCAGCCACAATCCCGAATTCACTCTGCTGGAGGCGTATCAGGCGCATGCCGACTACAACGTCTGGATCGACGGCTGCCGGCAGCTCATCCAGAACGCCGCCGAGGCCGCCAACGGTGCCCAGGTGTTCTACCGGCCGCAGGAAGGCGGTGGACTCGAACCCGTCGACATCTCCGGTCAGTGGACGGTCAAAACCGTGCACGATGCGGTGTCTGAAGCCCTCGGTGAACAGATCGGACCGGACACCGAACTGCCACGGTTGCGCAAACTGTGTGACGCCGCGGCCATTCCGTACCTGACGCACTGGGATGCAGGCGCGGTGGTGCTGGAACTCTATGAGCGGCTGGTCGAGGACCGCACCGAGGCGCCGACGTTCTACAAGGACTTCCCGACGTCCGTGTCGCCGCTGACCCGTCCGCACCGCAGCATTCCCGGCGTCGCCGAGCGCTGGGATCTGGTGGCCTGGGGAGTCGAACTCGGCACCGCCTACAGCGAACTCACCGATCCGGTCGAGCAGCGACGCCGGTTACAGGAGCAGTCGCTGCTGGCCGCGGGCGGCGATCCCGAGGCGATGGAACTCGACGAAGACTTCCTACAGGCGATGGAGTATGCGATGCCGCCCACCGGCGGGTTGGGCATGGGTGTGGACCGCGTCGTCATGCTGATCACGGGCCGTAGCATCCGCGAGACGCTGCCGTTCCCGTTGGCCAAGCCCCGTTGACAGCGAATCCGCGCGGTTGACAGCTGCCCCACAGCGCCCCATAAGGATTACCCGTCACTCTGTAGTTCGTGACATCGGCGACGCTGGCTCATGCGCTTCGTGGGCACCTGTCGTTGATGCATGGCTGGATTCCCACAGCGGTACAGGTAGCCGCCGTGATCGCGCTGATCGCTGCGATCGGCTGGCGAACACGTCGGTGGCGCCAGGTGTGGGTGCCGTGGGCGGCGCTGTGCGGCCTTGTGCTGACGGTGGCGATGTACGCCTTCTTTGCGTCGGAAGGGCTTTCGGGCAACCCCGCACCACCTTCGCTGTGGGTGTGGGTGGGGCTCACGGGCACCGCGTGCGCTGTGCTGGTCGCCGGCTGGCAAGGCGCCCGCTGGTGGCGTCGGGGCGTCTCGCTGATGGCGCTGCCGTTGTGTCTGTTGTCCGCGGCACTGGTCGTCAACCTATGGGTGGGCTATCTCCCCACCGTGCAAGCGGCGTGGAATCAACTGACCGCGGGACCGCTTCCTGACCAGACGGACGCGGCGACGATGCAGGCGATGCAGGATCGGCATCAGATCCCGGCGAAGGGCACGGTCGTCCCGGTGCACATCGCCGACACGGCCTCGGGCTTCCAACACCGCACCGAGCTCGTCTACCTGCCACCGGCGTGGTACGCGACCAGTCCCCCACCTCCGCTTCCCACCGTGATGATGATCGGAGGCGAGTTCAACACCCCGGCGGATTGGGTTCGTGCCGGCAATGCGGTCGCCACGGCGGACGACTTCGCCTCCGGGCACGGCGGGTACTCCCCGGTTCTCGTCTTCGTCGACGCCGGTGGCACGTTTCGCAACGACACCGAATGTGTCAACGGCAAGCGCGGTAACGCCGCTGACCATCTAACCAAGGATGTCGTGCCGTACATGATATCGACGTTCAAAGTCAGCTCCAGACAGGCGAACTGGGGAGTCGTGGGTTGGTCGATGGGAGGCACCTGCGCCGTCGACCTGGCGGTGATGCATCCCGATATGTTCGGGGTCTTCGACGACATCGCCGGCGACCTGAGCCCAAACTCGGGCACCAAGGATCAGACGGTCGAGCGCCTGTTCGGCGGTGATGCCGCAGCGTACGCGGCGTTCGACCCCAACAACGGTGATCCGCCGGCACGGCCGGTATTTCGGCCTCACGGGCCGATTCGACGTCAACACGGCGGACGCCGCGCAGAAGGATGCGGCCGGCGTGCTGTCCGGCGTGGGCACGGCACATGGCATCACCTGCTCGGTGGTGGTCCAGCCGGGCGTGCACGACTGGCCGTACGCCGCCCATGCGTTCGCCACGGCGCTGCCGTGGCTGGCAAACGAACTGGGCACGCCGGGGCCCGCTGCCACCCCTAGGCTGACCGCGGTCCGCGATGTCGGAACACCGACGCCACCGCCGGACGGGCCGCGTCAGCTTCCCGTTAGCGCCGACGCGCCGACCGGGAAGCCGAAGTAGCTGTCCGGCTGTTCGCGCGGGCCTGCCGCGAGGACGCTCCGGGTTGTCGAACGTCGCGGTAGGCAGCGAACCATAAGGGCAGCAGGCATTCCCGGCAGTCGATGTTCAATAACGCCTGCGGGCGACCGCGTCGGAAAAGCTACGACGGGCAGTAAGACTGGGTCGCGGCACCGACGAAGAACCCGCTCTGGTCCAGGCTCCAGTTGGCCGGTTCGCTGATCTCGACCGCGACCTGTTCGGGCTTCTGCCCGGTGGCCACGTAGTCACATACCGCGTGGGCGAGGGTGATTGCGTCCTTGGGTGTCGAGAACGGGATTCCCTCTTCTTCGAGCACCGCGACGAAGATGTCGTCGGTCTCGTCGGCGAGGGCCGGTGCCGCTGTGCCCAGCGCCATGGCGACGCCGACAACCGCTGAGAAGATGATGGTGCCGCGCATGGTGGTTCCTTTCGCAGTGATAACGGCAAGACGCTACGCGCAGCGTTCGAGCAGCGCCAGGCCTTTCGTCAAAATTGTCACAACCGCCTCGGCCTGTGAGCGGGTAGCGTGGACGACATGCCGGGCGACACCACTCCGGAACACGATCAGCAACCCGCCGTCGAGGCCGAGGTCGTGGACCCGAAGCCCGAGTCCACCACGCCGGTCGAGCCCGTCGACAGCGGCTACACACCGGGTGGTGTGCCGACGTTCGACGCCGTGCGGGAGAAGGTCGAGACGCGCTACAGCACCGCGATCGGCGCCTCCGAGCTCGCGGCTGAAACCCCCGAGGGTCGAAGCGTCGCCGAGCAATACGACGAGCGCCAGCGAGCAGCGGCCGAGCGTCTCGAACAGATCCGCGAGCAGATGCGCAAACAGTCCGACGAATCTCAGTAGTCCGATTCGGCGGCGAGGATCTCGGCCAGGAACGCATCGGGGCCGGGTCGATCCATCCGCGACCGGGCGAACGCGCGGACCCGGTCGCGGGTGTGCGCCGACTCGTCGACATCGGCGCCCACCACCACCCTCGCGCCGCGCCAGTCATGGTTCCAGGCAACCGCTTCGGTGATCGGTGCCGCGTCGGTGTCGGCAACGGGAAACGATGCACGCCCGTCCGCGCCGAGTACGCCCGCCCCGCCGACGGCCCCCGACTCCAACCGCACCGCGATGCCGTGGGGCGAGCCCAGCCCCGTCAACTCCACCCCGACGAGCGCGCTCACACCGTCGTCGGCCGCTTCCACCGACCAATCGACGGTGTCCTCGGCGGCGTCGAAGACACCCGGTGGTACGGCTGCCCAATTGAGCGAGGCGGTGCCGCCGGCGATGACCGCGGGACCTCGGGCTCGCGAATCTGCCCCTGCAGCAAGCGCATAGTCGGCGCGCCGACCGCTCACCTGGTCCGCATCGAGTGCGACCCCGACATCGTCGGCCACATCGCGACACAGCTCGATGAGCGCGGTCACCCGTGGATCACCTTCGTGCGCTGCAGCGTTCAGTGCCGCGGCATGCGGTGCAAGCAGATGGGCGATCTCCGAGTCGAAGGTGTCGTCGCCGAAGTAGTCCTGCGCAGCGGCCGTCAGCAGCGCGACTTCGGCATCCAGGAGCGCCCCGTCGAGCGTCGCGATCGCATCGCGCTGACTTGCCGGCCACCAACGCCGCAGCCAGTGGCCGAGCGCGAGCCGGCGCAGCGGTTCGAGTGCATCGGGTACCAGGGCCACACCGGTCACCTCGACGCTGTCGACTGCGGCGCGATCACCCAGCGCAGAGATCACCGCGTGGTGGCCCGCCTCGCCGACCACCCGCCACAACCAGTCCGCTCGCGCCGGATCGGTGAACGTGATCTGGGCATCCGTCGGCTCGTCGACCGTCCACGACAGCACCGCACCGCTGACTTCGAGAACGGCGACCACCGAAGCCGGGGCCACCAGCGGTCCCGTCGTCCACAGGCCCGAATCGGCCATCAGCCTCATCCGGCCACCTGCATCTCGAGCATCGTCTTGATCCGCTGGCGGTGGTCCAGGCTGACCGACCTCGCCACCCCTTCGAGCACCGCACGAACCTCGTCGACGTCGCCACACGGCTCCTGCCACACGTCGCGGCCGTGCAGCCTGGCCCACAACCGGCTCAGGTACGGGCGCGCGAACATCGCCAGCTCGTCGATCACCTGCTGCTGGCGCGGATGGATCGGCCCGTCGGCGGCCAGATAGCGGCGCGCATGCAGCACATATGCCTCTTTGCGGAGCCGCGCCTGAATCTGGCGGGCCAACTCGTAGCGGGGCACGGCGCCATCGGCCAGCGGCGCGAGATGCACCGCGACCTCGATTCCCGCGACCAGCGTGGCCTGCTTGTCCTCTCCTATCAGCCCCCACGGAGCGCACGCCCGGTCGACCTCTTCGGCGCACAATGTCGGCACATCGGGAAGTTCGTCGCGGTCCATAGCCCTTCGCAGCGTTGCGCGCACCCTGTCGATCACGCTGCGGTTCAGGGGCCGGTCGTGGTCCGGCCCGCCGATGATGCTCGGCTGTTGTTGTGGTTCAACAGAACTCAGGCCGAGATCCACGATCGACCATGGCAGCTCGGCCGGTCCGCTGCGCGCCTTAGCTCCGAGGTTGTACGGCGCGGCGTCGGCGATCAACGCCTGCCACACACGCTGTCGCGCGGCGGCGGCAGAGTGGCCGTCGGCGGGGCCGAGCACCGTGGTCAGTCCGGCCATGAACGGGCCGGTGATATCGGTGCCCGCGCGAACATCTCGCCAACTGCGACTCAGCTGCCTCTCCAGTTCGGTGATGACCTTCTCGTCGGACACGAACCGGTTCAGTACTTCGATCGCGGTGCGGTCGCGTTCATCGTGTATCTCGCGCAGCACCTCCTCGGCACCGGAACCACGTTGTGCGGGCGGCCCTTTCGTCACGGCCAGCTCGAAACACACCGGGAAGTACAGCTCTTGGGCATTGCCCGAGGTGATGCGCAACCGACGCCGCTCCCGTTTGAGGACGTCGAACCAGGCCGCGGTGTCCCGCAGTTGCGCACTGTGCCCGACGATCGCGTCGTACATCGCATCGGCCACATCGGGCGCCACGAACGGCGCCGAGAATTGGGTGTTCGATCGCAGCCGCAGGACCAGCGGATCGATGATCCGTTTCACCGTTCGCCGCAGCGGCCCGCCGTCCTCGCTGCTGAGCACTTCGACACCGGGCCCGATGGCGCGCCAGGCGCGGTCGATGACCGCCCGGCGCGGATGGGCGACGGCCACGGCCGTCCCGGTGCTCATCAGGACAGGATAGAAGTAGGTTCCGGTTGTGGACAGCAGGAAAGTTGGGTTCGGTAGCGGCGCGGCCGCCCGACCCTTGAGGTCATGTTCACTGCGCTGTTCGCGTTCGTCTGCATCGTTTACATCGGCACGACGGCCGCTTCGTTACTACCCGCTTGGAAGCTCTCCCGAGTGGATTGCGGTGAGGCCGACGAGCGCCTGGCCACGGCCGAGGACATCCTCGCCGCGCGAGCGGAGTTCGACCGGACGATGGTGCGCAAGGGCCTGCTCACCCGCGACCGACTCGAGTTGATCCGCAACGGCATCCGTTCACCGGCGGTTGTCACCGCAATGCGGCCGACCGGGCAGGCGCTCGAGGACTGCCGGGAAGTCGAACTCGATGTGATGGTCAAAAAGCCTGAAGGCGGGCAGTTTCCCGCCCGGGAGACCGCGTTGGTGCCGGCGTCCGCGCTGGTCAAGGTCTCTCCCGGCAGCGTCATCGACACCTACTACCGTCCCGGTGACGAGACCGCCGTGGCGATCTGCGTGGCGCCGGTGTGATCAGCGCGCGCCGTCAACGGCGAAGCTGGCCAGCGCCGCCCAATACAGCGGGCTGGCGGTCAAATCGCCACCGCGCCAGTCGCGCATCCGGTCCCGCTGCCAGCGGTTCACCGCGCGGCCGGCCTCGTCGGCCTCATGGGCGCGGTCGACGGCTACGATCGCCTCGCTCATCGGGTCGGCCTCGGATGCGGCGAACTGCCGGTAGCCCGCCGTCGTCGGCAGCGACCACAACGTGGCAGTGACCAATTGGGCGCCACCCAGGACCATCGCCGCCACCAGCCCACTGGCCTCGTCGAACTGATAGTCCCCGCCGGATGCGCACGCCAGCAGCGCAACCCGCGGAGGAAAGGGCAATCGCGCCGCCATGAGCTCACCCGCGGTGAGCGGTCGCTCTTCGGCGAGGTGCAGCGCCGCGCGGTCCGCGTGGCCGGCGTCGCCGTCGGCGGCGGTGGCGTGCCCGACGTAAACCATGCGACCGGGCCGGCGCGCGAGCTGACCGGCGAGCCAACCGCGGTCGGCGTCGGTACGCCGGAACAGCTCGGTGACGGCCGCCACGTCCGGCAGCACCGGGCGGCGGTCGGTGAGATCGGCGAAATGACGAGCCAGGGCGGTATCAGGCGACGGTTTGCCGAGCACGGAGCCCAACGCCGCGTCCGGGCGCTGGCCGGGCACGCGCGGGTCGAGCACCAACAGAACGGGGTTGTCGCTTCTGTCGTTCCAATTCGCTGGTGCCCGCGGCGAATTGACGATATTGGGTGGCACGGCCATCATGACCTCGGCCAGCTCCATCAGCCGGATGCCGTCTTCCTCCGGCGCCGCCAGCAGACCCCAGGGGATCCTGGCCAGCCGCGCGCTCGGGGACACGAACAGCGTCGCGCGCGGTGACGCCGCATGCTCAACGAGCAGCTGCCAGGCGGCGGGGGCGATCAGTTGTGTGCCCAGTGCGCGCGCAAGCTCGATTTCGGCTGTGGGCGAGGCGAAGGCGCCTCGTGCGATCGCGCGGTCGAGTGCGTCACGACGGGTTTCGGTGCCGAGTGGGTCGGGCAGCGCCTCGGCCAGCCGCTGTTCGGCTGCGACGAGGTCCGGCTGTTCGACCACCCAGGTGACGGTTCGCGACGGGTCTCCCACAACCCGCAGCCCGGCGTACGTCGCCACCCCGACGTCGGCGAACCGCAGGACGAGAGTCTTGGTCAGGGCCACGTGCACCACGCGGGCTCGTCCGCGGTCACGTCGCGGCCGTACCGCTCGGCTGCCAGGGCGCGGTAACGACCGATGATCGGCGCGGTGGCCGGGTCCATCACCAGCGGCGGCAACGGTCCGAGCCTGGTCAGCGACGCGCTCGCGGTGACCATCGGCCCGGCGGCGACCAACGCGTACTCGTCGGCGGACTCCACGGGTACGGCCGCCGTCGCGGTGCCCGCCCAGTCCATAGCGTCGGCGGAAACGGGTTCGGCGGTGAAGGTTCCGCGCGCGCTGTGGTATTCGATGAGCTCGCTGACCAGTTCGGTGTTGCCCCACTCCCATGCGACGGCGAACGCGCCGGCGAGGATCGGAGCGGAAACGTAGGTTGCCCACCGCATTCGGGCGTCGGCGTCGGGAATCGCATACCGCACCGAGTCGACGGCCATCGCGGCGGGGAGTTTGAGTTCGGCGGCCTTCTGGAGCTTCTCCGCCGCGTGGACGGGATCGGCCAGTGCGTCGGCCCGCCAGATGTTGCCGAGCTGGTCGTCGAGGCGGGCGTACTGCAGCCAGCTGTGGCGGGGCCACGCGTCGAGCAGTTCACGAGCCTGTCCGACGCGCTCGAGTGCTGCGGCGAAGTCTCCGCGGAAGATGTCGACCCAGCTGCGCTGCAACAGGATCCGGTGGATATGCAGGGGCTTCTCGATCTCACGCCAGTGCCGTTCGGCATGGCCGAGTCGTTCGTCGGCGTCGTCGAGCGCGTTCACGGAGATGCTGATCAGCCCGAAGTACAGCCAGCACCGCGAGACATCGTGCGCGCGAAGGTGTTCGGCGATGGCCGGATATGCCTCGTGGACCAACGTCTGCGCCTGCGGCCGGTCCCCCGCCGACCACGCCGCCGTCGCACGTTCGAGTTGGGTGCGCGCCACTGCGAGCCTCCACCCACGCGCCTCCGCGCGCGCCCCCGCCCGCCGCAGCCAGGGCTCGGCCGCAACGAGCCGGCCGGTCTCGACGCAGAACCTGCCATAGCCGGTGGCTCCCAGGACGAGGAGGTGATCGTGGTGTTCGCCACCGTCGCCGGGACGCTCGATCACGTCGATCACGCGCTCCCACAACGGGATCGACTTCACGTGCAGGTCGTCGTCACACAGCGCGACCGCACACAGGATCTCGGCGTAGGTGACCAGGAATCGGTGTTCGGTGGCGAGTTCGGCGACCGGCTCGTCGTCGGTCAGTGCGATCAACGCGGCCTCGGCGGTCTCATGGTCACCGTGCGCTGCGGCCAACCCGGTCTGCAGGAACTGCGCGCGCCGCGAGTACCGGCGCACCATCAGCTCGATCTCGGCCGTCGACATCGTCACCTGTGCCGCGGCCTCGGGCTTGCTACCCGCGAGGATCGCCGAATAGACGGCCAGGCATTCGCGCATCCGGTTCAGGCATTCCTCGGCGCCGTCGTATGCGGTGCGGACGAGGTAGATCTCGCCGAGCAGCGCGTACACCTCGAGCATCCAGTCGTCGCGGCCGGCCTGCTCGATCTGCGGCACCAGAGACAGCAGGAGATCCTTGGCCGCCTCCTCGTTGGCGGCGAATGCGAGGTGACGCGCACGCTCGAGGTCCGTGGGGATCGCCACCGCGCAATCATAGAAAGCGGCGGGCATGCCTGGCACGCCCGCCGCTTCAGGAGGTGGATCGCTCAACTGCAGTTGACCTTCACGGTGAACGGCTTGGTGATCGACCCTGCCATCGGGTTCGAGATGTCGGCGCCCGCCGCTTCGCCGGTGATGGTGTAGGTGTCGCCGTCGACCTTCACCTCGGCCGAACCGACCTTGGCACCCATGGTGTTGCTGACCGCGAGCGCGTTTCCGTCGACCACCATGCCCAGCGACTCCACCTTCGGATTCGCCTCATCGCTCATCACGATGCCCAGGCCCTGCTGGCCGCCGATCGCGCCGCTGGCGACGTTGATCCGGCCGCCCTGCTTCACGCAGGTGACGGTGTTGAGGTCCAGGCCTTCGAGATCCTTGCCGTCGACCTTCACCTCCGTGCTGCCGCCGCTGCTCACGCCCGCCGCGCTGGCCGCGGGGGCACTTCCCTTGTCGTCCGAACAGCCCACCAGCACGGTGGCGCCGGCGACCAGTCCGATCAGACCCACAACAACGCGATTCATCGATCTACCCTTCGTTGGGACGTCGCCCCGATGGCGCCCGTCATGGCGGTAAGTCAAAACCGCACCGGTCGCTACCGATCCCAAACTTCTGTCGGCGCGCACCGGTACGGTTCGCAGGCGATGCGCAGATTCACGGTCGACGAGCGGCGGGCACGGCTGGCCCGTCGACACTTCCTCTGTGCGCCTGCGGACTCCGTCGGCGCCGTCGTCCACGGTTTGCTCGGGCTGCATGCGACCGATCCGGCGAGCCCGTACCTGTCGCTGTGGGCGCGGCTGGCGGGGTTCGCCGTCGCCGATCTGGACACCGAACTCTACGAGCGGCGCACGCTGGTCAAACATCTCGCGATGCGCAGGACGCTGTGGACCGTCCACGCCGGCGACATGCCGCTGATCCAGTCCGCGGCAAGCGATCGGGTCGCCGACACCGAGCGTCGCCGACTCATCGCCGACGCGCAGAAGGCCGGTGTCTGCACCGATGGCGACGCGTGGCTCGACTCGGCCCGCACGGCGGTCCTTACGCATCTGAGTAAGCATGGGGCGACGAGTGCGAAGGACCTGCGCGAGGCGCTGCCGGAGTTGGCAGGGTCGTGGGATCCAGCCCCGGGTAAGCGGTGGGGCGGCGAAACCCCGTTGTCACCGCGCATCCTGACCGTGCTGGCGGTGCGCGGCGACATCATGCGCGGCCCCAACGACGGGAAGTGGACGACGTCGCGACCCCGCTGGATTGCCACCGCCGAGTGGATCGGCACCGCCGGTGCCGCCGACCCGCAGACGGCCCGCTCCGAGGTCGTGCGCCGCTGGCTTGCCGCATTCGGCCCGGCCACCCTGACCGACATCAAGTGGTGGTTCGGCAACACGGTGACCTGGTCGCGAGAAGCGTTGCGGGACATCGGCGCGGTCGAGGTCGACCTCGACGGCACACCGGGCTTCGTCCTACCCGACGATCTCCACGCGGAACCCGAACCCGGACCGTGGTGCGCACTGCTGCCCGGTCTGGACGTCACGACGATGGGCTGGTTCGACCGCGACTGGTACCTCGGACCGCACCGGGCGCAGGTGTTCGACCGAAACGGCAACGGCGGTCCCACAGCATGGTGCGACGGCAGGATCGTCGGTGCCTGGGCTCAGGACGGTGCCGGGCGGGTCGAGCTGCGGTTGCTCGAAGACGTGGGTCGCTCGGCGCAGGGCCGACTGCGCGAGCGCGCCGACCAGCTGACCGAGTGGCTCGACGGAGTACGGGTCAGCCCGCGGTTCCCGTCGCCGCTTTCGAAGGCTTAACGCCGAAGCTGAAGATCTGCACGAGATTTCGCTGAATTCTCGAACACAAGCTCAGTTTCGACGGGCGGTCAGGCGCTGACCTTGCTGCGTTTGGCGTTGCGCGCCTTGGGTTTCAGCCGTTCGACGCCCAGACACTCGGCGAGGAAGTGGCCGGTGTAGCTGTCGGGATTGGCGGCGACGTCCTCGGGTGTCCCGGACGCGACCAGGGTGCCGCCGCCCGCTCCGCCCTCGGGCCCCATGTCGACGATCCAGTCCGACGTCTTGATCACGTCGAGGTTGTGCTCGATGACGATGACCGTATTGCCTTTGTCGACAAGTCCGTTGATGACCTTGAGCAGCTTGCGGATGTCCTCGAAGTGCAGACCGGTGGTCGGCTCGTCGAGGATGTACACCGTGCGCCCGGTCGACCGCTTCTGCAACTCGGAGGCCAGCTTCACGCGCTGGGCCTCACCACCGGACAGCGTCGGGGCCGGTTGGCCCAGCCGCACGTAGCCCAGACCGACGTCGACGAGCGTCTTGAGGTACCGGTGTATCGAGGTGATCGGGGCGAAGAACTCGGACGCCTCCTCGATCGACATGTCGAGGACCTCGGCGACGGTCTTGCCCTTGTAGTGCACCTCGAGCGTCTCGCGGTTGTACCGGGCGCCGTGGCACACCTCGCACGGCACGTACACATCGGGAAGGAAGTTCATCTCGATCTTGATGGTGCCGTCGCCGGAACACGCCTCGCAGCGACCGCCCTTGACGTTGAAGGAGAACCGCCCCGGTTGATACCCGCGCACCTTGGCCTCGGTGGTGGCCGCGAACAGCGTGCGAATCTTGTCGAAGACGCCGGTATAGGTGGCGGGGTTGGACCGCGGTGTGCGCCCGATCGGGGACTGGTCGACCCGAACGAGTTTGTCCAGCTTGTCGAGCCCCGTCACCCGGGTGTGGCGGCCCGGCACCTGCCGGGCACCATTGAGCTTGTTCGCCAGCACTGATGCCAGGATGTCGTTGACCAACGTCGACTTACCCGAGCCCGAAACACCGGTGACCGCGGTCAGCACGCCGAGGGGGAAGGACACGTCGATCTCGCGTAGGTTGTGCTCGCGGGCGCCGACGACCGTCAGCAACCGCTTCTTGTCGACCGGCCGCCGGATCGCCGGCACCTCGATCTCTTCCTTGCCCGAAAGATAGGCTCCGGTAAGCGATTCCGGGTTCTTCAGCAGCTCGTCGTAGGGTCCGCTGTGCACGATCTGACCGCCGTGCTCCCCCGCCGCGGGACCGATGTCGACGACCCAGTCGGCGTGGGCGATCGTGTCGAGATCATGCTCGACGACAATCAGCGTGTTACCCAGATCCCGCAGCCGGACGAGCGTGTCGATCAGCCGGCGGTTGTCCCGCTGATGCAGCCCGATCGACGGTTCGTCGAGCACGTAGAGTACCCCGACGAGGCCCGACCCGATCTGGGTGGCGAGCCGGATACGTTGCGCCTCACCGCCGGACAGCGTGGCGGCGGCCCGCGAGAGCGACAGGTAGTCCAGTCCGACGTCGAGCAGGAAGCCCAACCGCGACTGGATCTCCTTGAGCACCTGACCCGCGATGGCCTGCTCGCGTGCGCCCAGCGTCAACGCGTTGAGAAACTCCGAGCATTCGGCGATCGACAGCTCGGCGACCTCGGCGATGGACTTCGGCCCGAACTCCCCCGCAGTGAGGGTCACCGCGAGGATTTCGGGCTTGAGCCGCGTGCCCTCACACTCCGGGCAGGGCACATCGCGCATGAAGCCCTCGTAACGCTCCTTCATCTGCTCGGAGTCCGTCTGCTCCATCCTGCGCTGCAGGAACGCCATCACACCCTCGAAATCGGCGTAGTACGAACGGGTTCGGCCGTAACGGTTCTTGTACCGCACGTGCACCTGCTCGTCGCAGCCCTCGAGGATCGCCCGGCGCGCCTTGGCGGGCAGCTTCTTCCACGGCGTGTTGACATCGAACCCGAGCGCGTCACCGAGCCCCGCCAGCATCCGGGTGAAGTACTCCGCGGTCTGCCCCATCGACCAGGGCGCGATCGCCCCCTCGGCCAGGGTCAGGTCCGGGTCCGGCACCACCAGTTCCGGATCGACCTCCTTGCGGATGCCCAGGCCCAGGCATTCGGGGCAGGCGCCGTAGGGCGAGTTGAACGAGAACGAGCGCGGCTCGAGATCGTCGACGGCCAGCGGATGTCCGTTGGGGCAGGCCAGCTTCTCGGAGAACCGCTGTTCGCGGTGCGGATGGTCGTCCTCGCGGTCGACGAACTCCAGCACGACGATGCCGTCGGCCAGATTCAGCGCCGTCTCGATCGAGTCCGTCAGCCGCTGCTTGGCGCTCGCCTTCACCGTCAGGCGGTCGACGACCACCTCGATGTCGTGTTTCTCCTGCTTCTTCAGCTTCGGCGGATCGGTGAGCGGATACACCACACCGTCGACGCGCACGCGGCTGTAGCCCTGCGTGTTCAGCTTGTCGAACAGGTCGACGAACTCGCCCTTGCGGGTGCGCACCACCGGCGCGAGCACCTGAAACCGCAGGCCCTCGTCCATCGCCAGCACCTGGTCGACGATCTGCTGCGGCGTCTGGCGGGCGATGCGCTCACCGCAGATCGGGCAGTGCGGCGTACCCGCGCGGGCGTACAACAGCCGCAGGTAGTCGTAGACCTCGGTGATGGTGCCGACCGTCGACCGCGGGTTGCGGTTGGTCGACTTCTGGTCGATGGACACCGCAGGCGACAACCCCTCGATGAAGTCGACGTCGGGTTTGTCCATCTGACCGAGGAACTGGCGGGCGTACGCCGACAGCGACTCGACGTAACGGCGCTGACCCTCGGCGAAGATCGTGTCGAAGGCCAGTGACGACTTCCCCGAACCCGAGAGGCCGGTGAAGACGATCAGCGCGTCACGTGGTAAATCAAGATCGACACTTCGCAGGTTGTGCTCGCGCGCACCCTTGACGACAAGGCGGTCAGCCACCCGGTTTTTCCTCCCGCAGAGATAGTTCAAAACCACTCTATGTGGACCCACCGACAAGCCCCAGACCAGCCGGATACCGTGAGGACATGACCGTCGTCGACGACAACTACACCGGCCACGTCGAACCAGGCACAGGGGCCCGGCGCACGCTTCCGAACGCCTCGATCGTCAAGGTCTCGGTCGGCCCGATGGACAACAACGCCTACCTGATCACGTGTTCCCGAACCGGCGAAACGCTTCTGATCGACGCCGCCAACGATGCGCCGACACTGCTTGAAGTGATCGAGAAGCACGCCCCGAAACTGTCGCTGATCGTCACGAGCCACCAGCACTTCGACCACTGGCAGGCGCTGAAAGAAGTGGCCAAGGTCACCGGCGTGCCGACGGCGGCGCACCAACTCGACGCCGACCCGCTGCCGGTCCCGCCCGATCGGCTCCTCGCCCATGGCGACACCGTCGACATCGGCGAGCTGTCCTTCGACGTCATCCACCTGCAGGGCCACACCCCCGGTTCGGTGGCGCTCGCGCTCGACGGCGCCGACGAGGCCACCCACCTGTTCACCGGCGACTGCCTGTTCCCCGGCGGCGTCGGCAAGACGTGGGAGGACGGGGCTTTCGACCAGTTGCTCGGCGACGTCACCCGCCGCGTGTTCGACGTTTACGACGACTCGACGGTCGTCTACCCGGGCCACGGCGACGACACCACGCTCGGCACGGAACGGCCGCATCTGGCCGAGTGGAAAGAACGCGGTTGGTAGACGCGCCGATCGCGGTCGTCACAGGTGCCAGCCGCGGCGCCGGACGCGGGATCGCGCACGCGCTGGGCAGCCACGGCTGCACGGTGTATGTCACCGGGCGCACCGAGCGCGCCGGCGAGTCCGTGCTCGACGGCACGATCCACGAGACCGCCGAACTCGTCACGGCCGCAGGCGGCACCGGAATCGCCGTCCGCGTCGACCATGCCGACGACGAGCAGACGAGGGCCCTGTTCGAGCGGGTCGGACGGGAACAGGGCCGGCTGGACATCCTGGTGAACAACGCGGTGATCATCCGCGAGGAGATGATGGGCCGAACCCGGTTCTGGGAAGAGCCCGTCAACGTCATCGACACCCTCGAGGTCGGCCTGCGCAGCAGCTACGTCGCGACCGTGTACGCGGCCCCGCTGATGCTCGCGCAGCGGCGCGGGCTGGTGGTCTTCACCTCCGCGCCCGGTGCCGCCCACTACGTGTTCGGCCCGGCATACGGCGTTCACAAAGCGGGCACCGACAAGATGGCCGCCGACATGGCCGTCGACTTCCGCGACTTCGGCATCGCCACCGCCTCCATCTGGATGGGGGTGCTGCTGACCGAACGCTTCAAGAAGCTGGTCGCGAGCGCGCCCGACAAACTCGCCCACCTGCTCGACAACACCGAGACACCGGAGTTCACCGGGCATCTGATCTGGGCCCTGTTCAACGACCCCCAGTTGATGGACAAGAGCGGCCAGACCTTCATCGGCGCGGAGTTGGCCGCGCAGTACGGCATCGACGACGCCGGAGGCCGCAGGCCGCCGTCGTACCGGGACCTGCACGGAATTCATCCGACCCGCCAATTCGATCGCGTCCTGCGGTGACCCGGGAGTGCGGCCCCCCGGCGCTATTGGGCGGCCATCTGACGCTCGGCCGTGCGAACTTCGATAGATTGCCTGGTGACGAAGAAAGGGCAGACATGAACACCGATCAGTTGAAGAAGGCGCAGAGCGGCGCCGGGTTCATCGCGGCACTCGACCAGAGCGGCGGCAGCACCCCCAAGGCGCTGAAGCTCTACGGGATCGCCGAGGACGCCTACTCCGGCGACGACCAGATGTTCGACCTCGTGCACGAGATGCGCACCCGGATCATCACCAGCCCCGCCTTCGACGGCGACCGCATCATGGGCACCATCCTGTTCGAGCAGACGATGGACCGCGAGATCGATGGCCGTCCGACCGCCGACTACCTGTGGAACGTCAAGAACATCGTGCCGTTCCTCAAGATCGACAAGGGCCTGACCGAGGAGAAGGACGGCGCGCAGACGATGAAGCCGATGCCCGGCCTCGACGATCTGCTCGACCGCGCCGCCGCCAACGGCGTCTTCGGCACCAAGGAGCGTTCGGTCATCAAGCTGCCCGGCGCCGGCCTGGACGCCGTCGTGGCTCAGCAGTTCGAGGTCGCCGAGCAGGTCCTCGCCAAGGGCCTGGTGCCGATCATCGAACCCGAGGTCGACATCAAGAGCCCGAAGAAGGCGGAGGCCGAGGAGCAGCTCAAGGCCGCGTTGCTCGACGGCGTTGGCAAGCTCGGCGACAAGAAGGTCATGCTCAAGCTCACGCTGCCCGACACCGACAACCTGTACAAGGATCTGGTCGAGCATCCGAACGTGCTGCGGGTCGTGGCGCTGTCCGGCGGCTACAGCCGCGACGAGGCGAACGAAAAGCTGTCGCGCAACATCGGTGTCATCGCGAGCTTCTCGCGCGCGCTGACCGAGGGCCTGACCGCCCAGCAGAGCGACGAAGAGTTCAACTCCACGCTCGACCAGGCGATCGCGAGCATCGCTAAAGCGTCGAGCACCTGATCTCGCTGCGGGGCTACGCGTCGGCGGTCCTCGCCGGCGCGTTCCCCGCGCTCGCGTTCCCGGCGCCTGCCCTATGGTGGCTGGCCTGGATCGGGCTGGTCCCGCTGCTGCTCGTGCTCCGAGCGGCGCCGACGGCTGGACAGTCCGCCGCGCGAGCCTGGTTGGCGATGGCGGCGTTCGTCGGCGTCACCCAATACTGGCTGTGGCCGAGCACCGGTCCCCCGCTAGTCGTGCTCGCCGCCGGACTCGGTGCGCTGTGGCTGCCCTTCGGGTGGGCGGCGCACCGCCTGCTCTCCGGCGACGTCAATGCCGTTCGAGCCGTCAGCGCCGTAGCGGTATTGCCCAGCCTGTGGGTGCTCGCGGAAGCGGTCCGATCGTGGGACCGGCTCGGCGGGCCGTGGGCCGTCCTCGGCGCATCGCAGTGGAATCAACCCGCCACACTGGCGCCCGCCACGCTGGGCGGCGTGTGGCTCGTCAGCTTCCTGGTGGTGGCGGTCAACACCGCGGTTGTCGCGGCCCTGGTGCGGCGTTCGGCGGCGCCGGCGGTGCTTGCGGTGGTTCTTCTGGCGGCCGGTCCGGCCTGGTTCTGGTGGGGGCCGACACCCACGTCCGGCCCGATGGTCCGCGTCGCGCTCGTCCAACCGGGTGACATCGCCGAATCTACGGCGCGACAGGCCGCGAGCGAGGCCCTGACCTCGGAGCTGGCCGGGCAACCAGTCGACCTGGTCGTATGGGGCGAGAGCAGTGTGGGCGTGGACCTGGCGGCCCACCCGGAAGTCACCGCGCGGCTCGCCGCCCTTTCGCGGCGCGTCGGTGCGGACCTGCTGGTCAACGTCGACGCCCGGGCGGCATCGGGCGGCATCTACAAGTCGTCGGTGCTGGTCGGACCGGGCGGTGTGCAGGGCTCCTACGCGAAGACGCGCCTGGTCCCCTTCGGCGAATACGTGCCGCTGCGGCCCCTGATCGGCTGGGCCACGTCGGACACCCAGGCCGCGGGCGAGGATCGCCGCCACGGGCAAGGGCCCGTCGTCCTGCACACCGACGTCGTCGCGATCGGACCGCTGATCAGCTTCGAGACGATGTTCTCCGACCTCGCGCGGGCAGCGGTCCGACGGGGAGCGGAGCTCCTCGTCTACCAGAGTTCGACGTCGTCATACCAAGGCAGTTGGGCGCAACCGCAGTTGGCGGCGATGCCCGCCGTACATGCGGTCGAAACGGGCCGTCCCGCGGTCCACGCCACGTTGTCGGGGGTCAGTTCGGCGTTCGATGCCCGCGGCCGCCGGCTGGCATGGATGCCGGCCGCCGAGCGGGAGGTCACTGTCGTTGACGTCCCGCTGGACGAGCGGACGACCCTTTATCAGCGGTGGGGCGACTGGACGGTCGTGGCGGCGCTGGTGGTGGTTACGGCGTGGTGTGCACAATCAGCACATCGCTCTTGGAGCGGCGTGCGACGTTGGCGGGAACGGAACCGAGCAACCGGCCGGCGATCGTGGACAGGCCGACGTTACCGACGACCAGCAGATCCGCCTTGACCTCCTCGGCGAGTTCGACCAGCGCGTCGACGGGGGCGCCGACGATGGCCTTCTCCTCGACGTTCGTGGCACCGGCCTGGTGGGCGCGTTCCTTCGCCTCGCGCAGGATCGCGTAGATCGGCGCGTTGCCGGACATCTTGTAGCCCTCGTCCTTGAGCACGTCGGCCGCGCGCTGATCTTCGTTCTGGGGGAAGTACGCCGTGGCGATGACCAGCTTGGCGTCACCGGCGATCTGACCCGCTTTCTCGACCGCGCGCAACGACGAGTCCGATCCGTCCGTGCCAACCAAGACGGTCTGATAGGCGCTCATCCATATCCTCCCAGTTTCAGTTCGTTGCCACCCGGAACAGTAGCCGCTCAGGTGGCATTTGCCTGCGATTTCGTCCTACTTCGCACCCAACGTCACGCTGGACCGGCCCAGGTGACGCCGCCTACACCCGGCCGCGCGAAGCGATCGCCGGCGGCGTCGGTACCTCGGTCGTCGTGACTTTCATACCGCTTCGGCAAGCGCTGCGCGAGCGCGCACGCTAGCGTTTTGCCGTTCGCGGGAAGGGTGGGTAACAGGGCGTGGATCTGTCGCTGGGACCGCACCGCCTCGCGCGTCTCGACCTGTCGGGATCCCTTCGCGCCGGCCGGTTCGACGCCGCGCTGACTGCACTGTTCGCGGTCGCGGTGTCGGCGGCGGGCGCGGCTCGGCCGTCGCTGTGGTTCGACGAGGCGGCCACGATCTCGGCGTCGACGCGGTCGATCCCCCAACTCTGGGGCCTGCTGCACAACATCGACGCGGTGCACGGCCTGTACTACCTGCTGATGCACGGGTGGTTCGCGGTGTTTCCGGTCACCGAGTTCTACTCCAGGCTGTCGAGCTGCCTCGCGGTCGGGCTGGCGAGCGGCGGCCTCGTCGTCCTGGCGCGCCGCTTCGCCTCGCGGACGACGGCCGTATGTGCGGGCATCGTGTTGGCGATCCTGCCGCGCGTCACGTGGGCGGGTATCGAGGCGAGGTCCTATGCGCTGACCGTGGCCGCGGCGGTCTGGCTGACGGTGTTGTTGCTGCTCGCGGTCCGCCGCAACGCCAGATGGCTGTGGGTCTGCTACGGGCTGGCGCTGGTCGGGTCGTCGCTGCTGAACATCTTCGTCGTGCTGATGGTGCTCGTGCACGCCGTGACGCTGGCCGCGGTGGCGGCACCGCGAGCGGTCGCGCGCCGGTGGATCGTGACGGCCGCGGTGGCGATCGCGGTCATGGCCCCGTTTCTGGCGTTCAGCAGGACGCAGGTCGCCCAGGTGCGGTGGATCAGGCCGCCGGGCTGGCACACGGTCGCAGAAGTGGTGCAGGAGCAGTACTTCGACCACAGCGTGGCGTTCGCGGTCACGGCGGGGCTGGTGCTGGCGCTGCTCGCGATGCGACGGTTCCGGCCGACGGATCGCGGCGTCCGGTCGCTGGTGGGGATCAGCGCTGCGTGGATCGTGCTTCCGACGGCAGTGCTGCTGCTGTACTCCGTGTGGTGGGAGCCCGTGTACTACCCGCGCTATCTGAGCTACACCTCGCCGGCGATGGCGCTGCTGTTGGCGGTCGGCATCACCGCGGTCGCCAGGACGCGTGAGGCCGTCGCGGTGGTGCTGACCGCGCTGGCGGTGGCGGCGACCCCGAACTATCTGCTCGAACAGCGAGGTCCTTACGCCAAGGAGGGCATGGACTTCAGCCAGGTGGCCGACGTCCTGACGGCGAACGCCTCCCCCGGCGACTGCCTGGTCCTCGACAACACCACCAACTGGGCGCCCGGCCCGATTCGCCCGTTGACGGCAGCGCGCCCCGAGGCGTACGCGGCCCTCGTCGACCCCGGCCGCGGTCGCCGCGCAGCGGACCGAAACCGCTTGTGGGACTTCCATCTTGGGATCTGGGGTGTGGCCGACCGGCTTCGGCCCTGCACCGTGTTGTGGACGGTGTCACAACGCGACGCCACCGTTCCGGATCGGGAGAGCGGGCGCGCGCTGGACCCGGGACCGCGTCTGCGCCGAGCGCCTGCGTACCGGGTGCCGCAGGCGATGGGCTTCCGGATCGTCGAGCGCTGGCAGTTCAGCTTCGCGCAGGTGGTCAAGTCGATCCGGTAGCGCGAGTGGCGGCTGTATAACCGGGTAACCGTTTCCCATGCCCGCAAGGCCAGCCCACACCGCGGCGGAGTTCGTACCCGAGACCCGCGAGCTCGATGCGCTCGCCGACGCCGCGCACGGTTGCAAGGGATGCGATCTGTACCTCGACGCAACGCAGGTCGTGTTCGGCGGCGGTTCCTCCGGCGCGGACATGATGCTGGTCGGTGAGCAGCCCGGCGATCAGGAGGACAAGGCCGGACAGCCGTTCGTCGGCCCCGCGGGCAAGCTGCTGGACAAGGCGCTGGTGCAGGCCGGTATCGACCGTGAACGGGTGTACGTGACCAATGCGGTCAAGCACTTCAAGTTCACACTGCCCGAACGCGGCAAGCGGCGGATCCACAAGACGCCGGGCCGCACGGAAGTCGTGGCATGCCGACCGTGGCTGCTGGCCGAGCTGGATGCCGTCAGACCCGAGGTGCTGGTGCTGATGGGTGCGACCGCCGCACAGTCGCTGCTGGGCAGCAAGTTTCGGCTGACCGCACACCGCGGCGAGCCGCTGGAACTCCCGGCGATCGAGGAGCTCGACGTCGCACCCGAAGTCGCCGTGACCGTGCATCCGTCATCGGTGCTGCGCGGGCCACCGCAGGATCGGGAGAAAGCCTTCGACGCGCTGGTGTCCGATCTGCGGTTCGCCGACGGCCTGCGTGCACGCGGCTGACTCTTATCGCGCCCAACGTGAGGTTGTGACCGAAGATTCGAGCTCAGTTCGACAACAAGCTCACGTTCGGCGCCGTTGGCGGCAATTCCGCTAGCAGGCGGCCGGCGGCACCCACATCGAGACGGCGGGAGGCACCCAGGCGCAGGGACCGCCGTAATGCGGACCGTAGTAGGCCGGGCCGTCCCAGCGCGGACCACGACGCTTGTCCCAGTCGTCCCAGTCATCCCACTTGTCGAGCTTCCAGGTCACGCCTGGTGTGCTGGTCACCGCTACCTCGGCGTTGGCGACACCCGCTCCGACGCCCAAGGCAGTGAACGCCAGTGCACCGACAAGTCCCGCTTGCACTCCGACCTTCTTTACGCTCACGACCAATCCCTCACTACTGCAATGAATTATCGGTTCCCACCCGCGTCGATCCTATACGCGCGATCCTCGTTCGACGATCCCGCCTGCGCCCGGCGTGGCTCACTTCGCAACAGCAAAGCCCGGCGCAAAGCCGTCCAGAGTGCGCTGAATGAGGCTGTCGCACAGTTCGGTTGGGAGACGTCAGTTTGCCAGCCGGAGGCGGTCTGGTGAGCTTTGGCGTCCTCGGCTAAAGCGGCTCACCACAGCGCGGCCGGCCGCTTCGCGTCGACGCGATCAAGCCCAGCGCGGCAAGCCCGGCGAATGCGGCGAGTAGCCACCGCGCCGGCGTCGCATCGCCGCTGTCGGTCATGTTCACCAGCACTCCGGCCAGCCCCGCGCCGAAGGCGCCGGAAATCAGCTGAACGGTGTTGATCGCCGCGGCCGCGGTGGGCCCCTCCGACGGGTCGTCCACCCGGCTCATCGCCCATGCCGACAGATGCGGCCACGCGATCCCGATCCCGGTGCCCGCCACGATCAGCGCGACCGCCCATACCGCTACCGCGGCGGGCGATGCGTCGTCGCGCATGGCCACCGCCGTGAGGGCGAGACCGGTGGCCATCACCGCCGGCGCGATGGCGACCGTGCGCTTGATCGCGCGCCGGTCGCTCATCGAGGCACTGCCGATCTCACCGACCGTCCAACCGAGCGCCAGGCCCGCCCCGAGAAAACCCGCCGAGACCGGTGTGAGATCGGCCAGTCGCTGACCGAACAGCGGGATGTACATGTCCGCCATCGTTGCGGCCATCAACACAGCGAGGGTCAGATAAATCCACTTCAGCGGCGCGCGCCCGAAAGCGCTGGGCGGCAACACCGCTGCGGGTTGGCGCCGATCGACGAACAAGAACACCGCCACCATGACGGCGCCCAAGCCCAGCAACGCGACCGTGAGCCACACATCGCGCGGGATACCGGCCGCGCTGACGGCCAACGCCGCACCACCCAACAACATCAACGGCCACACGGGAATCGGTGTCCGCGGCGCATCGACGTCGGCGCCCGTGCGTCTGGGCAACGCCAGCGGGACCAATACACCGATGGCCACGGTCAGAATCGCCAGCGCACCGAAAGCCCAACGCCACGAACCATACTGGGAGAACAGACCCCCGGCGGCGGGACCCAGCAGCGTCCCGACGCCCCACATCGCCGACACCAACGCCGACGCCTTGGTCCACAACCACTCGGGCAACGCCGTATTGATCACCGCATAGCCCAACCCGGCCAGCAGCCCGCCCGCCAGCCCCTGCACCGTGCGCCCCACGAGCAGGGCTTCCATCGTGGGCGCCGCGGCGCAGGCCAGGCTGCCCAGACCGAATACGCTGAGCGCCCCCAGATACGACACCCGCGGCCCGAAACGCATCAACGTCGAGTGCACCGTGGTCGCCGCGACCACCGAAGCGACCAGATACACCGTCGTCACCCATGCGTACAGCCGGTAACCGCCGATGTCGGCCACCGCGCTGGGCATCAGGCTGATAGTGAGGAACTCGTTGGTGGCATACAGCGCGACGCCGCCGGCCAGGACGGTGCTGGCGCCGAGGTACTTCGGCCCCAACAGGTCGCGCCAGCGTCCCGCAGGGGTCGTCGGCGCGGTGTCGGTCACGCCGGACACGCTACGAGCTCAACCGTCGTTCAGGTCAAGCGGCGACCTCAGTCGGCAGGAGTGATGAGCCCGTAGTGGCCGTCGTAGCGGTGGTAGAGCACGGCTGCACGACCTTGCGCCGCGTGGATGAAGAACATGAACGGCAGCCCGAGCATGCCCATCCGCTCGGCGGCCTGCTCGACGGTGTGGCATGGCGGCGGGTGGGGGCTGATCGTCAGCGGCAGTTCAAACGGTGCCAGTTCGTCTTCCGAAGCCGGTTGCACCTGCGCCAGCCGGTATTCGGACGGACCGCTCCTGTAGAGGACGCTCGCCATCTGAGTGCGCTCCTCGGTGAACAGGTGGAAGTCGTAGTCGAGCAGGTTCATCTCTATCGCCGCCTCGTCCACCGTGCACGGCGCCAGGGTGAACGACTTGCGCCGCACAATTTGGCGCTCCTCGGGCGGAAGGGCAAGGCGGTTGGGTTGCTGCGCGGATTCGTCGGTGTCCTGCGGAGCTCGCACCGTTCGGCCGTCGCGGCGAGCCTGCCAGTGCTCGGCGGCACGCCGGAGCTGGCTTCGAAGGCGCTCCCCGAGGCGGTCGATCGCATCGCGCGCGGTGTCGCCCGAAGCCTGAGCGCGGACCAGTCGGCCGTCGACGTCGAGATTGGCTTGCGCGATGACCGGACGTTCCAGTTCCGGGTCGCCATGGCGCGTCAGCTTCACGTGGGCATGTGTCAACGGTCGGTGCGCGAACCGGCTGACGTCGTCGATCTTGCTCCGCGCGTAGTCGGCCGCGCCGGGAAGATCACCGCGCGTCGTCACGTCGACGTGGACTGGCGATTCGATATCGGTTCTGTCACTCATACTTTCGTTTGTACGCGAGGCGACCGGCCGGGACTAGGGCCGAAGGTCCCGACGGGGTCCGTCCTACTTCAAACCCGCGGCGTCCATGCCGCGCAGTTCCTTCTTCAGGTCGTGGATCTCGTCGCGGATGCGCGCGGCCAACTCGAACTGCAGATCCCGCGCTGCGGCCATCATCTGTTCGGTCAGGTCCCTAATCAGATCGGCCAACTCGGCTCGCGGCATGTTCGAGGTGTCACGGCCCTCGATGATGCCTGCGCTGACCGCCCGCCCGGGCTCGCCCTGCGCCCTGCGGCCGCGCGACGCGTTCCGTCCCGAACCGCCCACTTCGACGTCGTCGGCTTCGCGGTACACCTGGTCGAGAATGTCGGCGATCTTTTTGCGCAACGGTTTCGGATCGATGCCGTGGGCCTCGTTGTAGGCGATCTGCTTGGCACGCCGGCGCTCGGTCTCGTCGATGGCTTCCCGCATCGACTCGGTGATGTTGTCGGCGTACATGTGCACCTCGCCCGACACGTTGCGGGCGGCGCGGCCGATGGTCTGGATCAGGCTGCGGGTCGACCGCAGGAACCCCTCCTTGTCCGCGTCGAGGATCGCGACCAGCGACACCTCCGGCAGGTCGAGACCCTCGCGCAGCAGGTTGATGCCGACCAGCACGTCGTAGTCGCCCAGGCGCAGTTGGCGCAGCAATTCGACGCGACGCAGCGTGTCCACCTCGGAGTGCAGGTAGCGAACCCTGATCCCCATCTCGAGCAGGTAGTCGGTCAGGTCCTCGGCCATCTTCTTGGTCAGCGTGGTCACGAGCACCCGCTCGTCGCGCTCGGTGCGCGTGCGGATCTCCCCGATCAGGTCATCGATCTGCCCCTTCGTCGGCTTCACGACCACCTTGGGATCCACCAAACCCGTTGGACGGATGACCTGTTCGACGAACTCACCGCCGGACTGGCTGAGCTCGTACGGTCCCGGCGTCGCCGACAGGTACACGGTCTGCCCGATGCGGTCGGCGAACTCCTCCCAGGTGAGCGGGCGGTTGTCGACGGCCGAGGGCAACCGGAAGCCGAAGTCGACCAGGTTTCGCTTACGCGACATGTCGCCTTCGTACATGCCGCCGATCTGCGGCACCGTCACGTGTGACTCGTCGATGACCAGCATGAAGTCTTCGGGGAAGTAGTCCAGCAGCGTGGCGGGCGCGGAACCGGCGGGCCTGGCGTCGATGTGACGCGAGTAGTTCTCGATACCCGAGCAGAAGCCGACCTGGCGCATCATCTCGATGTCGTAGTTGGTGCGCATCCGCAGCCGCTGCGCCTCCAGCAGCTTGCCCTGGCCCTCGAGCTCGGCCAGCCGCTCCTCGAGTTCCTGTTCGATGGTCGAGATCGCGTGCGCCATGCGCTCCGGGCCCGCGACGTAGTGGGTGGCCGGGAAGATCCGCAGCGAGTCGACCTTGCGGACGACGTCTCCTGTCAACGGGTGCAGGTAGTACAGCTCTTCGATCTCGTCGCCGAAGAACTCGATGCGGACCGCCAACTCCTCGTAGGACGGGATGATCTCGACGGTGTCTCCGCGCACGCGGAACGAGCCGCGGGTGAACGCCATGTCGTTGCGGGTGTACTGCACGTCGACGAGCAGCCGTAGCAGCGCGTCGCGCGGCACCTCGTCACCGATCTTGAGTTCGACGCTGCGGTCCAGGTAGGACTGCGGTGTGCCCAGGCCGTAGATGCAGGACACCGAGGCGACCACGACCACGTCGCGGCGGGACAGCAGGCTCGAGGTCGCCGAGTGGCGCAGCCGCTCGACGTCGTCGTTGATCGAGCTGTCCTTCTCGATGTAGGTGTCCGTCTGGGCGATGTACGCCTCGGGCTGGTAGTAGTCGTAGTACGAGACGAAGTACTCGACGGCGTTGTGCGGCAACATCTCCCGCAGTTCGTTCGCCATCTGCGCGGCAAGCGTCTTGTTCGGTTCCATCACCAGCGTCGGCCGTTGGACCCGCTCGATGAGCCACGCCGTCGTCGCCGACTTACCGGTGCCCGTTGCACCCAGCAGCACCACATCGTGCTCGCCCGCCTTGATCCGGCGCTCCAGCTCGTCGATGGCGGCCGGCTGGTCGCCCGCCGGCGAATAGGGGCTGACCACCTCGAAGCGGTTGCCCGTGCGCACGATCGCATCGACGGGGCGGTACTCCGAGTGCGCGAGCACGGGGTGTTCAGTAGCGAAAGCCATAATCACTCAGGGTAAGCGCGTACTCCGACAAGTTCATTCCCGCTGCGCCCTATCCTGTTGTCATCCACGCTCCCAAACACGAGACGTTCGACCTCGTCGCCCGCACCAACACCGACCCGAAGGGCATCGTGCGGGCGGTCGACATCTACACGGTCCAGCCCTGGGGCCTCTACATGGCCCGTCCGACCCCGGGCCGGGCCCAGTTCCACTATCTGGAGTCCTGGCTGCTGCCCTCGCTGCGGCTGCGCGCGACGGTGTTCCACTTCAACGCAGGTCACGAGCTCGACCAGGACTACTACCTGGACGTGGGCCACTACACACCGGGCTCGAAGGTCTGGCACGCCGAAGACCACTACCTCGACCTGGCGGTTCGCACCGGCCGGGGCGTCGAACTCCACGACGTCGACGAACTGCTCACCGCGGTCCGGCACAACCTGCTGGCGCCCGAGACCGGAGAACAGGCGGTCCAGACCGCGGCGGCCGCGATCGACGGGCTGGCCAGGCACGACTACGACCTCAACCGGTGGCTTGGGGATCTGGGCATGCCGCTGACCTGGCGCGATGAGTAGTCATGCCCGAACCACCCGACGTCGAGGGCTTCCGCAGGGAGCTGACCGTGAGCTGCCGGGGCGTCGCACCCGCCGCGTCGACATGCGCGACGCGGAATGGCTCCGGGTAACGAACCACCTGCAGTTACCGATCTTGATGTCGATGGCTACCGCTACGAATTTGTCTGCCCAGGTACGGCCGGTATTCTCTCGTCGCATGTCCCCCACAACGCGCATCCGGACCGCTGGCGCGACGGCCGCGGCGATGCTCGTGGGCTCGGTTCTGTTCCCGGGTGGCGCCGCGGCCCAACCGAGCGCCGAGACCGAGTCGCAGCCGGCGCCCGAAGTTCTGCACAACGTCATCTACCGAGCGCGTGCGGACGGTACCTCCCGCGGCGCGGTCGTCGCGTACAAGATGGACGACCACAACGTCAACAGCGCGCAGCCCACGCTGCTACCCGGTCAGACGTTCGAGGTGAACGCGGTGCTGGCCGACCCCCAACTGGCCGGCATGGAGATCTCCATCGAATGGCCCTACGGCTCCAACCTGCACTGCGAGATCCTCGTCGACGACCAGATCGTGGCCAAGGCCGACCAGTTCATCGCGCCGCGCCTGCTGCGGCCCAAGGACGACCCGATGTACGGGGTGCTGCAATGCGGTGCCCCGCTGAACCTGCCGACCGACGGGGCCGCCACCGCACCGACACCCGACGTCAGCACACCGTTGCCCCCCGAGGCTTAACGCCTCACGGCCGCCACCCGGTTGTGTCGGCCCACTCCCACGCACGCCGGTAGGCATCGAGGAACCAGGGCTCCTTCGCGTCGGCATAGGCGCCCGTGTGTACGTGCCCCTCCTCGGCGACACGCCGCTTCAACGCCAGGTAGTCGGCCTGGACGCCGGGATTGGCACGCATCCAGTCCACGAACAGCAACGCGAACTGCTGGCCCGGCCATCCGTCGACGCGGATGTGAACGTTGGTCGGCCGCCCCGGATCGGCTGAGCAGTGAATCCGCTTGTGCCACAACGCATCATCGTTCGAATGATCGAACTCGGCGACCGTGCTGCGGGCATCCGGCTTGGCGACGTCGGCGGTGGCTTGTCCGCGCACGTAACCCGCGCCGGTCAGCGCGTCGTCCAGTTCGTCGGCGTCCGCGAGCGAGGCGACCGTCACCTGGACGTCGATCACGTCCTTGGCGTCCATCCCCGGCACCGCCGTGGAGCCGACATGGTCGACGCGGACGGCGCGGTGCCCGCATGCGGTGTTGAGCCGAGCCACGATGCGCCGCGCCTGATCGGGCCACGTCGGGTCGAATGGCACCAGGACCGGCTTGGAGTGGGCCGGCTGCTTTTCGTGCAGGTTGTGGGCGAACGGCCGGATCCGCTCGTGCCACAGCGCGCGGGCCTGCTCGACCAGTTCACCCGCGGTGCCCGAGTTGTCGAGCCAGACGTCGGCGACGGCGCGGCGCTGCTCCTCGGTGGCCTGCGCGGCGATCCGCGCCCGGGCGTCCTCTTCGGTGAAGCCGCGGTACTCGAGCAGGCGCTTCACTCGCACCTCTTCGTCGGCGTGGACGATGACCACCACTGGAAACATCGGAGCCATACCGGATTCGACGAGCAGCGGGATGTCCTCGATGATCACGGCGTCGTCGGCCGCGGCCGCGATGAGCTCGGACCGGCGGTGGGCCACCAGCGGATGCACGATCCCGTTGAGGGTTTGACGCTTCTGTTCGTCGCTGAACGCGATCGCTGCCAGCGCGGGACGGTTCAAGGCGCCGTCCTCGTGCAGGATCTCCCTGCCGAACGCGTCGACGAGCTTGGCCAACCCTTCGGTCCCCGGTTCGACGACCTCGCGGGCGATCACGTCACCGTCGACGACGATTCCGCCCAGATCGCTAAAAGTCGAAGACACGGTCGATTTTCCGGCGCCGATACCGCCGGACAGCCCAATGCGCAGCACCGCACCAGTCTGTCAGGGCCGCTCGACGACGAAGGCCCCGGCTCGATGAGCCGGGGCCTTCGGTCGTTACGAGTTAGGCGTTGCCTGCGAGCTTCTCACGCAGCGCCGCGAGTTGGGCGTCGCTGGCCAGCGAGCCGCCTGCCGACTGCTCCTCGCCACGCGAGGCGCCGTTGGACCTGGAACCGGACGCCTCAACAGCTTCTGCTTCAGCAGCGGCGAACTTCTCCATCTGCGCGGTGTGCATCTTGTGCCGGCGCTCGGCCTCGGCGTAGCGGGACTCCCACTCCTCACGCTGCTTCTCGAAACCCTCGAGCCATTCGTTGGTCTCGGAGTCGAAGCCCTCCGGGAAGATGTAGTTGCCCTGCTCGTCGTAGCTGTCGGCCATGCCGTACTTGCTGGGGTCGAACTCCTCGGTGTAGTCCTCGTTGGCCTGCTTGAGGCTCAGCGAGATACGGCGACGCTCCAGGTCGATGTCGATGACCTTGACCATCGCGTCGTCGCCGACCTGCACCACCTGATCGGGGACCTCGACGTGGCGCTCGGACAGCTCGGAGATGTGCACCAGGCCCTCGATGCCCTCCTCGACGCGGACGAACGCACCGAACGGCACCAGCTTGGTGACCTTGCCCGGCACGATCTGGCCGATCGCATGGGTGCGGGCGAAGTGGCGCCACGGGTCTTCCTGAGTCGCCTTGAGCGACAACGAGACCCGCTCGCGGTCCATGTCGACGTCGAGCACCTCGACGGTGACCTCGTCGCCCACCTGAACCACCTCGGACGGGTGGTCGATGTGCTTCCAGGACAGCTCGGAAACGTGCACCAAGCCGTCGACGCCGCCGAGGTCGACGAACGCGCCGAAGTTGACGATGCTGCTGACGACGCCCTTGCGGATCGCGCCCTTCTGCAGCTGGTTGAGGAACTCGCTGCGGACCTCGGACTGGGTCTGCTCCAGCCATGCGCGGCGGCTCAGCACGACGTTGTTGCGGTTCTTGTCGAGCTCGATGATCTTGGCCTCGATCTCCTTGCCGATGTACGGCTGCAGATCGCGGACGCGACGCATCTCGACCAGCGACGCGGGCAGGAAGCCGCGCAGGCCGATGTCGAGGATCAGGCCGCCCTTGACGACCTCGATGACGGTGCCCTTGACGGCCTCGTCCTTCTCCTTGAGCTCTTCGATGGTGCCCCAGGCGCGCTCGTACTGAGCGCGCTTCTTGGACAGGATCAG
The DNA here is from genome assembly GCF_002245615.1 of Mycobacterium neumannii. NCBI lineage: Bacteria > Bacillati > Actinomycetota > Actinomycetes > Mycobacteriales > Mycobacteriaceae > Mycobacterium > Mycobacterium neumannii. The sequence continues at coordinate 61,578 of NZ_NKCO01000013.1, forward strand.
ACGGCCTTCTTTGTCCTCCTTGGTGAGGACCAGGGCTTCGACCTCATCGCCCACGGAAACGACCTCGTTGGGGTCGACGTCGTGCTTGATGGAAAGTTCTCGGGACGGGATGACGCCTTCGGTCTTGTAACCGATGTCGAGCAGGACTTCGTCCCGGTCGACCTTGACGATGGTTCCCTCGACGATGTCGCCATCGTTGAAGTACTTGATGGTCTTGTCGATGGCGGCGAGAAAGTCCTCGCTCGAGCCGATGTCGTTGACGGCTACTTGCGGCGAGGTGACGGAGGGACTTGGCATGTGGTGGGTTGCTCCGGACAGGTTTGATCGTAGGGACTTAGGACATTCGAGTTATTGGCTCGGCGCGGGCGCCGACATCGTGCTCTGCACCCGCCGCGGAAGATGACGAAACCCACAGACAGGTACCCGTAGAGGCTACTCGACTGGGCACATGCTGGACAAACTCGGTCCCCACCGGCCGCTAGTCTGCTCTGGTGTCACATCCCGGCGCCCCGCATCACCCCTGGCTGCCTGCCCCGCCGTTTCAACGCAAGGTCCGCAAGGTCGGGGCGCCGCTGGCGGTGCTCATCCTGCTCGCCACCGTGGTCGGGCTCATCATCATCGGGCTGACGGCGCTGAACCCTGTCGGGGCCGGGATCGGGCTGGTGCTGTCGAGCCTGGCCATGGTGGTCGTGGTCCTGGCATACGTGTGGCTCGACCGCTTCGAGCCCGAACCGCCGCGTCTGTTGGCCTTCGCGTTCCTGTGGGGCGCCTCGGTCGCGGTGGTGTTGTCGGTGATTCTCGGCCTCTACCTCGAGTCGTTGATCGTGACGGGTGACTCCGACGGGGTCAGCGCGGTCTCGGTGGTGGTCATCGCCCCGGTCATCGAGGAAGCGGCAAAAGGCGCGTTCCTGTTGGTCATGATGACCGGCCGGCGCCGCCGCGAGCTGAACTCCCTGACCGACTGCCTGGTCTACGCGGGGTTGGTCGGCGCGGGATTCGCCTGGCTGGAGGACATCCTCTACATCGCCAGCGGTGAATCACTCGGAGACTCGCTGCTGACAGCCGCGCTACGACTGGTCATGGCACCGTTCGCGCATTCACTGTTCACCACGTTCTTCGGGATCGGCGTCTACTTCGCCCTGCACCGCCGCGACGCATCCGCCAAGGCCGGCGCCGTTCTGCTGGGCTACCTGGCGGCGGTCTTCACCCACGCACTGTGGAACGGTTCGTCGCTGCTGGGCGTCGAGTGGTATCTCGGGGTGTACCTGTACTGGATGATGCCGCTGTTCGCGCTGGCGATCGTCCTGGGCGTGCAGAGTCGCCGTCGCGAGCAGGCGATCGTCGCCAGCAAGCTGCCCGGCATGGTGCAGGCCGGTCTCGTCACATCCGCCGAGGCCGCCTGGCTGGGCTCGCTACGGCACCGCAAGCTGGCGCTCGCCCAGGCCGCGCGCCAGGGAGGGCGCCCCGCCCGCACCGCGGTCAAACGGTTCGCCGGCCAGGTCGTCGAGTTGGCGTTCGTGCGAGACCGCATCGATCGTGGGTTCAGCGATCCGCGCGTGCAGGCGATGCTGGTCGAGGAGACATACGCGCTCTACGCCGCCCGCGCGGCCGCGCCGGTGCTGCAGGCGATGGCCGGCTATCGCGGCGGGCGCTGACCGGCTCACCGCCTGCGCAACACCCAGCCGCCGGGGCGCCGGAACGCTTGCCACAACACCAGGCCGGCCTGCAGGCCGAGCGCGACCGAGATCATCGAGATGAATGTGACGCCCAGCGCGGAGTCACCGTCGGCGCCGAACAATTCGGCGATTCCGATCAAACCCATCGAGCCTGGGACCAGGAGCCAGAAGCCCGGCAGAATCAGGGTGAGCGCCGGCGGCGCTCCTCGGCGCCGGCTCAACAGCAGTGCACCCACGGTCAGCACCACGCCGCCACAAAAGCCGCTCGCGTAGCTGCCCAGCACCAAATCGCCGACGTACTGAGCGGTGAAGGCGGCGTAGGAGACCACCAGCAGCCACGGCAGAAACGACGTCGGCGGCCCGAGAAACAGCATGACGCCGACGGCGTAGACCGCGACCCCCAGCCAGGGGGCCCACGGCCCCAGTTTGTTCAACGGCTCGGCGCTCAGATGCGATACGTCCTCGCCGAGCAGCTGGGCGGCGATGAGGATTCCGAACGCCAACTGGGCCAATTGCGCGAACCCGGCCACCAGCCGACTGGAACCCGACACCGCGTCTCGGGCGGTGACCTCGATGACCGCCAGAGTGATCGCGGCGCCGGGCAGGAACATCGCCAGCGGGGGGATCAGCGCGCGCAGCCCGATGTGGTCGAGCCCGAGGTACTCGGCGACGGCGATACTCACCGCGGCCACGGAGAAAGCGCTGACAACCGGCAGAAGCTGGGCGAGCACACCGAAGCGCTGCCCCACCATGGCGAAAATCCCGACCATCAGACCGAGCGCGGTGGCGCCGAGCAGGTTCAGCGGCGTGGGCTCGAGCACCAGACCCAGACCGGCGCTCCACACTCCGTATCCCAGTACGGTCAACCACGGCCGGAACCGGGGCCGCAAGGCCAGGATGCGGTCAAGTTCGGTGTCTCCCCCCGCGGGATCGATCGCGCCGCGCATGGCGTCGGAAACCAAGCGCGCCAACGGGAAAGCTTGGTCGAAACGCACATCGCGATCCAGATGGGCCGACTTCACGATCGTTCCCGAGCCGGTCGCCGGGCCGACGACCTGCACGGTGTTGGGTAGCACGATCACTTCGTTGGGAACGCCGTAAGCGGCGGAGGCGCGGCCCAGCATCTGCCGGATCAAGGTCACCGGGTAATTCGCCGCGGCCATGGCCACACCCAGTCGGGCCAGGAACCGGATTTCGTCGTCTGTGGTCTTGCTGTCCATCACGCGCCCGTGTCGGACCGTACCCGACGACCGGCTCGCTAGTGGGCTGCGGCGTCCCAGCTGCGCCCGTAACCGACGCTGACCTCCAGCGGCACGTCCAGCGGGTAGGCGTTGCCCATCTGCTCGCGGACCAGCGCCTCGACCGCCTCGCGCTCCCCGTCGGCGACCTCGAACAGCAGCTCATCGTGCACCTGCAGCAGCATCCGCGACTTCAGCCCCGCCTCTTTGAGCGCCGTGTCGACGTTGATCATCGCCACCTTGATGATGTCGGCGGCGCTGCCCTGGATCGGCGCGTTGAGCGCGGCACGCTCGGCGGCCTCGCGCACGTTGCGGTTGCTGCTGTCCAATTCCGGCAGGTAACGCCGCCTGCCGAACACCGTCGACGTGTAGCCGTCCTTGCGCGCCTGGTCCACCACGTTGCGCAGGTAGTCGCGCACCCCGCCGAAGCGGTCGAAGTACTGTTCCATCTGGACCTTGGCTTCTTCGGTGGAGATCTTGAGCTGGGCGGCCAGCCCGTAGGCGCTCAGGCCGTAGGCCAGCCCGTACGACATCGCCTTGACCCGGCGCCGGAGTTCGGCGTTGACCTCGTCGATCGGCACCGAGAACGCCCGTGATGCAACGAAGGAGTGGAGGTCCTCTCCAGTGCGGAAAGCCTCGATCAGGCCCTCATCCTTGGACAGGTGGGCCATGATGCGCATCTCGATCTGGCTGTAGTCAGCGGTCATCAGCTCCGCATAACCCTTGCCCACCACGAAGGCGTCGCGGATCCGGCGGCCGGCGTCGGTGCGGATCGGGATGTTCTGCAGATTCGGCTCAGTCGACGACAACCGCCCGGTCGCCGCGATGGTCTGGTTGAAGGTGGTGTGAATGCGTCCGTCGGACGCCACCGAATTGAGCAGTCCGTCGACAGTGACCTTCAGTCGCGTCGCATCGCGGTGGGTCAGCAGATGTTGCAGGAACGGGTGGCCGGTCTTGTCGAACAGGGATTGCAGCGCGTCCGCGTCGGTGGTGTACCCGGTCTTCGTGCGCTTGGTCTTGGGCATCTCGAGTTCGTCGAACAGCACCACTTGCAGCTGTTTCGGCGAGCCGAGGTTGATCTGCTTGCCGATCACCGCGTAGGCAGCCTCGGCCGCGTCGCGGATGTGGTCGGCGAACTCGCTCTGTAGCTGCCCCAGTTGCTCGAGGTCCACCGCGATGCCCGCGGTCTCCATCTCGGCCAGCACCCGCTGCACCGGCAACTCCATGTTGCTGAGCAGAGCCAGCGAGTCGATGCGGGCGAGTTCCTCGTCGAGCGCGTCGGCGAGGTCCATCACCGCGCTGGCCCGCAGGATCACGGTCTGCACGGCCTGGTCATCGACGCCGTCATTGTCGTCGAGCAGCGAAAGTTGTTGTTGCTCTGGGTTTTCGGCGCGTAGCTCGCGCTTGAGGTAACGTAACGAGAGGTCGTCGAGCGCGAAGCTTCGCTGGCCTGGCCGGACCAGGTACGCGGCGAGCGCGGTGTCCGACGTGACGCCGGCGAGCTTCCAGCCTCTGCCTTCGAGGTCGTGCATCGCCAGTTTGGCCTCGTGCAGCGCTTTGGGCGGTCCAGGGTCGGCCAGCCACGACGCGAGGGCGGCCTCGTCGTCGTCGGTCAGCGCGGCGGTGTCGATGTAGCGCCCGTCGCCGTCGGCGGCGACGATCGCGAGCGCGGTCGCGTCCGCGTCGTAGGCCAGGTGCGTGCCGACGACCGCCATGCCGAACCGCTTGCCCGAGCTGTGCTCGGCCAGCCACGCGGCCAGCTCGCCCGCTTCCAGCGCCCCGCCGCGCACGTCGAAGCCCTGGTCGACCTCGGGATCGGCCGAGGCCAGGGTGTCGAACAGCCGATCGCGCAGAACGCGGAACTCCAGGTCGTCGAACAGCCGGTGGATCTGGTCGCGGTCCCACGGCTGCATGCGCAGGGTGTCGGGGGTCTGCGGCAGCGGGACGTCCCTGACCAGATCGGTCAGTTCCCGGTTGAGCACGACGCTGGACAGGTTGGCCCGTAACGCGTCGCCGACCTTTCCCTTGACGGTGTCGACGTTGTCGACCAACGCCTGCAGCGAACCGAACTCCGCGATCCACTTGGTCGCCGTCTTCTCACCGACGCCGGGGATGCCGGGCAGGTTGTCGCTGGGGTCGCCGCGCAGCGCCGCGAAGTCCGGGTACTGCTGCGGGGTCAAGCCGTACTTGTCCAGCACCGCGTCCGGGGTGAACCGGGTGAGCTCGCTGACGCCCTTGCGGGGGTACAGCACTGTGACGTCATCGCTGACCAACTGCAGCGAGTCGCGGTCTCCGGAGACCACCAGCACCCGGTAACCGCCCTGCTCGGCCTGCGTGGCCAGGGTGGCGATGATGTCGTCGGCCTCGAAGCCCGGTTCGGCGAGCACGGTGATGCCCAGCGCGCCGAGCACCTCCTTGGTGATGTCGATCTGGCCGCGGAACTCATCGGGCGTCGACGAGCGGCCGGCCTTGTACTCGGGGTACTTGTCCACGCGAAACGTCTGGCGCGACACGTCGAACGCGGCGGCGATGTGGCTGGGCTGCTCGTCGCGCAGCAGGTTGATCAACATGGCGGTGAAGCCGTACACCGCGTTGGTGGTGAGCCCGCCCTGGGTCTTGAAGTTCTCGGCGGGCAGTGCGTAGAACGCCCGGTATGCCAGGGAATTGCCGTCGAGCAACATCAATGTCGGCTTCTGGTCCGTCGGCTGGGACGCCGTCTTCTTGCCGGTGGCGGTGGTGGCAGGGCTCACGGCCCTAACTCTAGGCACCGCCGCCGACATCGAGGCCACCGCCGCGGCGACCGCCGCGGCGACCGACGTGGCCCGCGGACGTGGCCCGTGGATGTGCGGTTTCATCCGCGACTCGCCGGCGCGGTCGGATGAATTAGCACGCTCACGACGGTCAGACCATGTCCCACTGAACTGGAACACGTTTCAGTTCTGCCGCTCCACTCGGTACTCTGAGCGGGTGTCAGCTTCCACTCAGCCCGCGATCGACGGTTGGTTCGCCACCGACGGGTCCGGAGCGCCCTATCTGATCGGCGGCAAGTGCCACCAGTGCGGCACGTATGTGTTTCCGCCCCGCGCCAACAACTGTCCCAATCCCGCATGCGACGGTGACGAGTTGGCGCAGGTGCCGCTGTCGCGGCGCGGAACTCTGTGGAGCTACACCGAGAACCGTTACGCTCCCCCACCGCCGTACCCGTCGCCGGATCCGTTCGAGCCCTTCGCCGTTGCCGCGGTGCAGCTCGCCGACGAGGGTCTGATCGTGCTCGGCAAGGTCGTCGACGGAACGTTGGCCGCCGACCTGAAGGTCGGTATGGAGATGGAGCTGACCACGATGCCGCTGTTCGTCGACGACGACGGCGTCGAACGCGTCGTCTACGCATGGAGGCCTGCGTCATGAGTCCCGAACCGTTGTACATCCTCGGCGCCGGCATGCACCCGTGGGGCAAATGGGGGCGCGACTTCACCGAGTACGGCGTCGTGGCCGCGCGGGCCGCACTGGCCGAGGCGGGCCTGGACTGGCGGCAGATTCAGCTCGTCGCGGGAGCGGACACGATCCGCAACGGCTACCCCGGATTCGTGGCCGGCTCGACGTTCGCCCAGAAGCTCGGCTGGAACGGTGTGCCCGTGTCGTCGAGTTACGCCGCGTGCGCCAGCGGTTCTCAGGCCCTGCAGAGTGCCCGCGCCCATATCCTCGCCGGATTCTGCGATGTGGCGCTCGTGATCGGCGCCGACACCACCCCGAAGGGCTTTTTCGCCCCGGTCGGCGGTGAGCGTAAGAACGACCCCGACTGGCAGCGCTTCCACCTGATCGGCGCCACCAACACCGTCTACTTCGCCCTGCTGGCGCGCCGGCGCATGGACCTCTACGGAGCCACGCTGGAGGACTTCGCCGCGGTGAAGGTGAAGAACGCCAAGCACGGGTTGGACAACCCGAACGCGCGCTACCGCAAGGAAGCCACGATCGACGACGTACTAGCCAGCCCGGTGGTCTCCGATCCCCTACGGCTGCTTGACATCTGCGCGACGTCGGACGGCGCGGCCGCGCTGGTGGTGGCGAGCAAGTCGTTCGCCGAGAAGCATCTGGGTTCGGTCGACGGCGTTCCGTCGGTGCGCGCCGTCAGCACGGTGACACCGCAGTACCCGCAGCATCTGCCCGAATTGCCGGATATCGCAACGGATTCCACCGCGGTGGTGGATGCGCCCGAGCGGGTCTTCAAGGACCAGATTCTCGATGCGGCCTACGCCGAAGCCGGCATCGGGCCGGAGGACTTGAGCCTCGCCGAGGTGTATGACCTGTCCACCGCGCTCGAACTCGACTGGTACGAGCACCTGGGCCTGTGCCCGAGGGGCGAGGCCGAGCAACTGCTGCGCAGCGGTGCGACGGCGATCGGCGGGAAGATCCCGGTCAACCCGTCCGGCGGCCTGGCGTGCTTCGGCGAAGCCATTCCGGCGCAGGCCATTGCGCAGGTGTGCGAGCTGACCTGGCAACTGAAGGGACAGGCGACCGGCCGCCAGGTCGAAGGCGCCACGGTCGGTGTCACCGCCAACCAGGGCCTGTTCGGGCACGGCTCGTCCGTGATTGTTGCTCGCTAGGCAGTTCGAACCGTACGGCCCCTCCTACTGGGGCGCCATCACCGTGTTCATGGTCGGCGCCTCCGTGCTGGTGTGGGCGGGTCGCCGGCAGACGGACGCGCAGGCGCAGCGGTGGGGCCGTGCGCTCGGCGGGCTGACCGCGCTGATCTACGCTGCGATCCTGGTCTACAACCTGGTGCCGCCGACCCTGGCCGGTTCGGTGCCGCTTCAGCTCACCGACCTGGCGACCGTCGTCGCGGCCTACGCGCTGTGGTCCCAGCGGCAGTGGGCGTATGCGCTCACCTACTACTGGGGTCTGGTGCTGAGCGTGCAAGCGTTGATCTCACCGGTGTTGCGGGGCCCCGACTTTCCGCACTACCGCTTCCTGGCGTTCTATGCGATCCACCTGCTCGTGGTGTGGGCGGCGATCTATCTGACGTGGGGCCGCGGCTTGCGGCCCGACTGGCGCGACTACCGACTGGCGGTGGCGGTCACCAGCGGGTGGGCGGTGGTGACCGTCGTGTTCAACAGGATCGCCGACACCAATTACGGCTTCACGAACCACAAACCGGAGACCGCGTCGGCGTTGGACATCCTCGGGCCATGGCCGGTCTACATCGTGAGTACTGCGGCCCTGGTCTTCGCCGTGTGGGCGTTGATGACATGGCCCTGGGTGCGACGGCGATGATCGTCGTCGTCCGGGTCAAGCCCGGCAGCGCGAAAGGCCCGCTGGTGGAGGTCGACGACGCCGGCGAGCTGACGGTCTACGTTCGGGAGCGAGCCGTCGAGGGCAAGGCCACCAGGGCCGTCACCAAACTGCTCGCCGCGCACCTGGGTGTCGCGCCAAGCCGGCTCAAGCTGGTATCGGGCGCCGCGGCGCGGATCAAGCGCTTCGAGGTCAGCTGATCAAGCGACACCGAGGTAGGCGGCGCGAATGCTGTCGTCGTTCAACAACTCCCGGGCATGCCCGGTGCGTGTGACCTCACCGGTCTCGAGGATGTAGGCGCGGTCCGACCGGCTCAGCGCCTGCTGCGCGTTCTGCTCCACCAGCAGCACCGTGGTGCCCTGTTCGTTGATCTCCGCGATGATCCTGAAGATCTGCGAGATCACCATCGGCGCCAGGCCCATGGACGGCTCGTCGAGCAGCAACACCCGCGGCCTGGCCATCAGCGCCCGGCCGATCGCGAGCATCTGCTGCTCGCCACCCGACAGCGTCCCGCCGACCTGGCTGCGGCGTTCGGCCAACCGAGGAAACGTCTCCAGGATCCAGTCCAGTCGTTGCCTGTGCTCAGAGCGGGAGGGGAATTTACGGCCGTAACAACCCATTTCGAGGTTTTCCACGACCGTCATCCCCGGGAACACCCCCCGCCCCTCTGGCGCCTGCACCAGCCCCTGGATCACGCGTTGATGGGCCTTGACCTTGCTGATGTCCTGACCCTCGAACCATATCGAGCCCGACGTCAGGGGCAGGAGCCCCGAGATCGCACGCATGGTGGTCGTCTTACCGGCGCCGTTGGAGCCAAGTAGCGTGACGAGTTCACCCTCGTGGACCTTCAGCGAGATACCGTGCAGTGCACGGATTCTGCCGTACTGCACGACGATGTCGCGCAGCTCGAGGATGACGGGCCGTTCGGGGGCCTGCTCAGTCGGCCCTTCATTCGAGGCTGTCATCGGGCACCCCCAGATAGGCTGCGATGACCTTCGGGTCCTCGCGGATGTCGGAAGGCAGGCCGTCGGCGATCTTGCGCCCGAACTCCAGCACCACGATGCGATCGGTCACGCCCATCACCAGCCTCATATCGTGTTCGATCAGCAGCACCGTGTAGCCGTCGTCGCGGATCTTCTGGATCAGTTCGATCAAGGCGGCCTTCTCGCGCGGGTTGAACCCTGCGGCCGGTTCGTCCAGACACAGCAGTTTGGGTTCGGTGGCCAGCGCCCGGGCGATCTCCAGCCGGCGCTGATCGCCGTACGACAGGTTCTTCGCCTTCTCCTCGCCGCGGTTCGCAATCCCGACGAAATGCAGTAGCGCCGAGGACCTCTCGATGGCCGACCGCTCCTCGCGGCGGTGGCGCGGGGAGCGGACCAGCGCACCCGGCACCGAGGTGAAGTGCCTGGCGTCGGTGCCGACCATGACGTTCTCCAGGGCCGTCATCTCGCCCCACAATCGGATGTTCTGGAAGGTGCGGGCGATACCGCGGCGGGTGATCTGGTGGCGTTTGATCCGGCCCAGCGGCGCGCCGTCGAACGTGACGGTGCCCGACGTGGGTCGGTACACGCCGGTGATCGCGTTGAAGCACGTGGTCTTGCCTGCCCCGTTCGGCCCGATCATGCCGAGAATCTCACCGCGGCGGATGTCGAAGGACACCGAGTCCAGCGCCGTCAGCCCGCCGAACTTCATCGTGAGATCGGTTGTCCGCAACAGGATTTCACCCTCTGCGGCCTGGATCTCGCGGTGTACACCCGCCAACTCTTCGATGGTCATCGCGCCGACTCCTTCTCCGGCGAGCGCAGCAGGTCGCGGGCGGCCTTGCCGTAGGCCAGCAATTGCGCTCGCGCCGGAAACAGACCCTGCGGCCGGAATATCATCAACACCACCAGCGCCAGCCCGAAGAACAGGTACTTCAGGTCACCGAGGTTGATGCCGAGAAACTCCACCCCCAGCAACCGGTTCGGCAGGTAGACGATGATGAACGCGCCGACCACCACGCCGAGCTTGTTGCCCTGCCCGCCGAGCACCACCGCGCACAGGAACAGCATCGAGTTGATGATGTTGAACGTCGGTGGGGCCACGAACTGCACCTGACCGGCGTACAGCGCGCCCGACAGCCCACCGATCGCCGCGCCGATGACGAAGGCCCACAGCTTGAACCGGAACGTGTTGACGCCCATCACTTCGGCGGCGTCCTCGTCCTCGCGGACCGCGATCCAGGCACGTCCCACGCGGCTGCGTTCGAGGTTGCCCACCAGGACCAGGATCCCGATCATCAGCACGATGCCCAACCAGAACCACCACGTCCCGTAGTTGGCGTCGCCCGCGGAGTTGCCGCTCGAGAAGACGCCGTCGGGCACGCGTTCGCTCGCCCCGACTCGCGGGTAGGCGACCTCGTTGAGGCCGCGCGGCCCGTTGGTCACCTCCGAGAGGTTGTCGGCCAGCAGGCGAATGATCTCGCCGAACCCCAGTGTGACGATCGCCAGGTAGTCGCCGCGCAACCTCAGCGTCGGCGTTCCCAGGATCAAACCCGTCAGCGCGGTGATCGCCATCGCCAGCGGTACACACGCCAGCCACGCCCAGTCCTCGTTGAACCACCCCGTGGCGCCCATCTTGTTCCACGGACTGTTCGGACTGGTCAGCAGCGCAACGGTGTACGCGCCCACGGCGTAGAACCCGACGTAGCCGAGGTCGAGCAGACCGGCCTGGCCGACCACGACGTTGAGGCCGATCGCGATGATCGCGACCATCGCGAATTGCGCCATGGTGCCGCCGAAGCTGATGTTCGGCGTGTTCAGGAAGGGCGGCGGAAACAGCGGCAGCAGCGCGAGCAGGCCGAAGGCGATTAACCCGAAGCCCCACTTCTGCACGCGGGAAAGCCCGTCCCACCAACGACGCAGTGCGTCGCCGGGTGCCAAGACCTTCTCGCTGGCCCTCATGCTCGCGCCTTCCCGAGGCTTTCGCCGAGTATCCCCGTCGGCCTGAAGAACAGAACGAGAACCAGCAGCACGAAGGCGACGACGTCACGCCACTGGGTCCCGAACACGGCCTGCCCGTAGTTCTCCATGATGCCGAGCAGCAGCCCGCCCAGCAGGGCGCCGCGCAGGTTGCCGATGCCGCCGAGGACCGCGGCCGAGAACGCCTTGATGCCGAGCAGGAAGCCGCCGGAGTAGATGATGCCCTGCGGCACCTTCAGCGTGTACAGCAGCGCGGCCGCCCCGGCCAGCAGGCCGCCGATCAAAAACGTCGTCATGATGATGCGTTCGCGCGAGACGCCCATCAGGGTCGCGGTGTCCGGGTCCTGGGCGACCGCCCGGATCCCGCGCCCGAACCTGGTCCGGTTGATGGTCAGATCGGTCATCAGGGCGAGAACCAGCGCCGCGCCGACGATGATCAGCGTGATGTTGGAGACCGCGGAACCGAACACCGTGAACTGGGTTTCGGGTGCGACGAGCCGGATCGGTTGTTGGGCATTGGATCCGCCGTACCCGTCGATGATCTTGGGCAGGATGAAGTGCACGAACTCCTGCAGCACGAACGACATGCCGATCGCGGTGATGAGAAACGACAGTCGGTCGGCCTTGCGTCGTCGCAGCGGTCGGTAGGCCACCGCCTCCAGGCCGACCGCGGTGGCACCGGACACCGCCATCGCGAACAGCATGGCGATACCGAGATACAGCACCGTCAGGGCGATGCCCCTGTTGTAGGTGTTACCGCTCGGTGTGAAACCCAGGATCATGTCGAGGCAGAAGTACGCGCCGAACATGCCGAACATGAACACTTCCGAATGCGCGAAGTTGATCAGCTTCAGCACGCCGTAGACCAACGTGTAGCCGACGGCCACCAGCGCGTAGATGGCGCCCCACGACAGTCCGTCGATCGTCAACTGCCAGAAGCCGTCTCGCAACCCGTCGAGGTTGAAGCTGATGTTGGCGGCCAAGCAGGTGTACTGGTCGACGCACTCGGGTGGGATCCCGGTCATCCGGTGGCGGCTCCTCGCGGGAACGGGCCTCTAGCGAAAACGCGTCCGAGCCTTTCGGTCTCGGACGCGTTCGCCTCAGCGGCTATTGAACTTTGTAGATCCAGATCAAGCTGGTGGTCAGCTCGCCGTTCGGAGTCCACTGGTACTGCCGGGCCACACCGCGACCGTCGTAATTGCGGACGAAGTCGAGCAGCGCGGGGCGGGTAACGGCGCCCGAGTCGATGCCCTTCAGCAGGATGGTGCCCAGGTCGTAGCCCTCGCTGCTGTAGGTGCCCGGTGCCTGGTTGAACTTCTTGGTGTACTCGTCGGCGAAGCCGCCGGTGGCCGGGCCGCACGGGCAGGACAGCACGGCGTCCTTGGCCGCGTCGCCGGCCTGCTTGACGAACTCGGGATCCTTGGTGCCGTCGGCGCTGGCGAACGTTCCCTCGTACCCGCCGTCCCGCAGCTGCTGCACGAACGGCGCCGCTTCGGCGTAGTAACCGCTGAAGAACACCGAGTCGGGGGTGGCGCCCTTGATCTGGGTCACGGCCGCCGAGAAGTCCTTGTCGCCCTTCTTGACCGAGATGTTGCAGGACGAGTCGGCCACCGGACCCAGCGTCTGACGAACGGTCTGCGCCAGGCCCAGGCCGTAGTCCGTGCTGTCGTCGACGACGCAGACCTTCTTGTGGCCGAGGGTGTTCTTCAGGTAGTTGGCCACCGACGGGCCCTGCACGCCGTCGTTGCCCAGACCGCGGAAGAAGGTCCGCCAGCCCTTGTCGGACAGCGTCACGTTGGTGGCCGAGGCCGTGGCGGCGACGAGACCGGCCTGATTGAAGACGTCGCCGGTGGCCATGGTCTCACCGGAGAACGCGGGACCGATCAGGCCGATGGTGGAGGCGTCGTTGATGATCTGCGGTGCGATCTGGGTGGCCTTCTGCGGATCGCCCTCGGTGTCGAAGGTCTTCAGCTGGACCTGGCAACCCGGGTTCGCGGCGTTGTGCTTGTCCACGGCCAGCTGGATGCCGTTCTTGATGTTGATGCCCAATGCCGCATCGGGACCGTTGAGCGCTCCGGCCATCGCCAGCGACACCGGCGGGCACTGCGCGTTGCCGTCACCGGCGGGGTCGGCAGGCGCGGCGCTCTCGTCGGCCTTGACCTCGGCGCCGTTCTCGTCGATCTGTACCTGTTCGACGATCTTCAGATCGGTCTGTGCCTCACCGCCCTCGGTCGGCTCGGCCTGTTGGCAGCCGGCTATGCCGAGCACAACCAGACCAGCGCTGCTGATAGCAAATGCTTTCCGTGCCATGCGACCGCGCACGCTTCACCTCCGGGTCGTTGTGTTAGTCGGCTCCGGCGCCTCGGCCCGGCGGGCGGGGGCGGCGACGTTCCGGGAAGACCATAGCCAACGCTCGGCGCTGGTGCGCGGTGTTGAACGACGCGTCGCGGCCGTCGCGGTCAAACCGCGCCATCGGAAACGCACTTTTTACGGGGTGGCGAAGTTAGCTCGACTCCGGCGCGTCGCTCGGTGTGTCGAGGGTTTCGAGGACCACTTCGGCGACGCGTTTCATGGTGGTGCGCCGGTCCATCGCGGCACGTTGAATCCACTTGAACGCCTCGGGCTCGGTCATCCCCTGTTTGGCCTGCAGCAAACCTTTGGCCCGTTCGACGAGCTTGCGCGTCTCCAGCCGGTCGGCCAATGTGGCCACTTCCTGCTCCAGCGCGGCGATCTCGCCGAAGCGGCTCACCGCGACCTCGATGGCCGGGATGAGGTCGGTGACGGTGAAGGGTTTGACCAGGTAGGCCATGGCACCGGCATCCCTGGCGCGTTCGACCAGTTCTCGTTGGCTGAACGCGGTCAGGATGACGATCGGCGCGATGCGCTTGCTGGCGATCTCGGCCGCCGCGTCGATGCCGTCGCGACGGGGCATCTTGACGTCCATGATCACGAGGTCGGGCTTGAGGCTCTCGGCGAGATCGACGGCCTCCTGGCCGTCGCCGGCCTCGCCGACGATCTCGTAGCCCTCTTCGCGGAGCATCTCGGCCAAGTCCATCCGAATCAGCGCTTCGTCCTCGGCGACGAGCACACGGCGGGCCTTACCGGCCTCTGGCGGTGCCCCAGCAGCGGTTGCCATGGAAGCCATTGTGGCGGTAGCGGTGCCGTTCAGCGAGTTCGGGGCATCATCTAAGGTGGTAAGCCGCGCAACAGAGCCGTCCAACTACTACAGCCCTCGTAGCCCAATTGGCAGAGGCACACGACTCAAAATCGTGACAGTGTGAGTTCGAGTCTCACCGAGGGCACCGAGAATCAGCAGGTCGATCCGGTTCGGCGTTACGCTCTAGTCGTGGAGATGAGGCTGCGGCCGGTCTGCGTGCCCGATGTGGCGCTGGAGAACCGGACGCCCGCCCGGGTTCGGCACCAAGCGGAAAGGTCCGTGCGACGCCGCCGGGTGCTCGACGTCACCGCAATGATCAGCGCGGCGATCAGCGCCTTCTTCGGTTTTCAGGGTCTGCTCGTCGGTGTCGAGGTGTGGTGGATCCCGGTACTCAGCCTCGTCAGCGCCGTGGCGTTCGCGACGATTCCGCTGCTGTGCCGGTTCGGCGAACTCGTCGCACCGCTGGTGTTCTTCGCCGTCGCGTACGTGACCATCGCGATCCAGTGCATACAGTTGGGCACCGGGTCGGGGCTGCAGTTCTACTTCGTCGCCGCCGCCGCGATCGTGGTGGTCATTCTCGGCATCGACCACATCGTGCTGGCTTCCGTACTGGCGGCGTTGGGCGCGGCGACGGTCGTGGCGCTGGAGTACCTCGTCCCCGAAAACACCGGCATTCAACCGGATTGGGCCCGGACGACCTCGTTCGTCCTCACCGTGGCCACGGCGTGGATCCTCGTCGTCGCCACGCTGTGGTTCGCGCTCCGGGAGCTCCGCCGGGCGCGGTTGGCGATGGAGGCCGAATACGAACGGTCCGAACGTCTGCTGGCGAACATACTGCCCGCGACCATCGCCGAGCGGCTCAAGGACCCGACCCGCACGGTCATCGCCGACAGGTACGACGACGCGTCGATCCTGTTCGCCGACATCGCCGGGTACACCGAGCGGGCCAGCGACACGAATCCCTGCGATCTGGTGCGCTTCCTTGACCGGCTCTACACGGATCTGGACGCACTCGTCGACCGTCACGGGTTGGAGAAGGTCAAAACCAGCGGCGACTCGTACATGGTGGTCAGCGGTGTGCCGCATCCCCGGCCGGATCACGTCGAAGCACTGGCGTGCCTGGCGCTCGACATGGCCGACGCCGTCGCCGACCTGCGTGACCCGCGCGGGCGCAAGGTGCCGTTGCGGATCGGCCTGGCCGCGGGACCGGTCGTCGCCGGGGTCGTCGGGGCCCGCAAGTTCTTCTACGACGTATGGGGCGATGCGGTCAACGTCGCATCCCGGATGGAGACCACCGACGTCGAAGGGCGCATTCAGGTGCCCCAGGACGTCTACGAACGCCTGCGCAGCACCTTCGTGCTGGAGCCTCGTGGTGAAGTCGAGGTCAAAGGCAAGGGCGTCATGACGACGTGGTACCTCGTCGGACGTCGCGACGACTCGGCCGTGCGCGACGCGGTGGAACTCGAACCGCTCAGCTCTCGACCTCAGTCGGTTTGAGGCGCTCGGCCAGGGCGGCCAGCCGCCAGAGGGTTTCGCGGTTACGGGGGTAGACGGCGAGGTCGGTCAGCTTGTTGGGCATCACCGCGGCTGGACCGCTCACCGGGACTTCCGTCATCTCCACCCGGCATCCGTCGGGAATCTCGAACAGCCGCAGAGTGATTCGCGCGCCTCCGAAAGGCCGGCCCTTGGCGTGCAGGACCAACTCCTCGGGCGGCACACTCTTCTCCACCACGGTTTTATCGTCGAGCAGCAGGGGCCAGACGCCCACCGAATGGCGGATCTCGGATCCGGGCGCCGGCCAGTTCGGGTCGACAGCCCGCATCCGGCTGTTGCCGACCACCCATTGCGAGTAGGTCCACCCGTCGGCCATGACGTCCCAGACCTGCTGACGGGAGGCGTGAATATCGCGTGTCACAGTCACGGCGGGAGATATACCCCGATCGCGGAAAACGACTCACCTTCGCGACTGTGCCGTTGCATACGCAAAACGCCGCGACCGGCGTAGTGAAACGCACGGTCGCGGCGTGGGGGTCCCTCTAGACCTTGCGGTTCTCGGACTTGATCAGCCAGGCCAGCTTCTCGAGACCCTCGATCAGCTGATGGAGGATGTCGGCGGAGGTCGGGTCCTCGGCGTCCACCGCGTCGTGAACCTGACGCATGGTGTCGACCGCGGCGTATACCCGAGCCGTGATCAGGTCGACCGCGTCCTGCGTGCTCACCGCGTAGGCGGGGAACTGCGGCAGAGTGGTGCCGGCGGTGACCGTATCCGACCGGCCATCGGGCCAGGCCTCCATCGCACGCATCCGCTCGGCGATGGTGTCGCTGCCCTCACGGGCGAAGTCGACGAGTTCGTCGAGTTGTAGATGAAGGTCGCGGAAGTTGGTGCCGACGATGTTCCAGTGGGCCTGCTTACCCTGAAGATGCAGCTCGATTAGATCGACCAGAACCCGCTGCAGGCTGTCGCTGAGTTCCGGCGAGGCCTCGAAAGCCTGGATGTCTGCTTCTGAACGACGTGTTGTTGTGGTCATGATCGCTACAACGCCTCCTTTTCTGGACTGATTCCAGTTTAGCACATTTCCTGGTCAGAGGTCATTTTGTTGGTCTTGCCTGTCCAAGAGGCGGGCATATCCGGCGCCCATGCCCAACAGCACCAGGCCGACGACGATGAACACCACCACCCGGAAGATCCCGTCGAGCGTGCCCAGGTCGAACAGGAACAACTTCGCCACCGCCGCGGCCACCAGCGCCAGTCCCCCGGCGATCGGAACCGAGCGGTCGGCTCGTGGCAACCGCGCCGCGTAGCCGAACAACGCCGCGGCCAGACCGATCCAGCAGATGGTCGCCGCCATGTGACCGGCGTAGAAGCCGCTGTCGGTGCCGCCAACCAACACGCCGGTCGTGACGGCGAACGTGGTGACCGCATATCCGGCCACCGCGGCCGCGACCGCCCACCAGGCCGAGTTTCTGCGGTCGAACGCCCACACGATCGTCACCGACCACGCGATCAGCAGGACGCTGGCGATCAGCGTCGACGCCGCCACCCCGCCGCTGGTCGCCGTCCCCCGCATCAGCGTGTCCGGCGGGGCCCAGTTCAGGTAGTAGACGGCGCCCACGACCGCGAAGCCGATCGAGATCGCCTTGGCCATGACGAGCTGCCGTCCTGCCGTCGCGACCACCAGCGCCATCGCCAGCAGGACCGGCCCCGCGATCGGGCCGTCGAACGCCACCACCACCGCGATCAGCGCCGATAGTGCGGAGAGCACCGTCCAGATGCGCTGCACCGCGCCGTCCACACCCGGCAATCGGTCGCTGATGAGCACGATGGCAAGCAGTCCGGCCGCCAGTGCGGCCGCCATCAGCGCTGCGACGATGCGGTCGACGGCCAGCGCGACCGACAGCACCGGCAGCAGACCTGCCCCCGTCAGCACGGCCATCGCCGACTTGTTGGCCGTCCCCGGCAGCAGGATCAGCGCGCCGGCGATCGCGAGCAGCGCCGCGATGGCGCACGCGCCGACCAGCCACAGATCGCGGCCGTCGTCGAAATACACGCCGATGAGCGCCACCAGCAGCGGCAGTGTGCCGGCCGCGATGCGGGCGGCGTGCAGCCAGAGCCAGTCCTTGCCGATCTGCACGGGCAGCGAGGCCGCGGACAGCGCGAGCATGAACGCCACGAGCAGCAGCGTCACACCCCCGACCACGATCGGCGCCAGCACCAACAACGGCACCAGGACGAGCAGCCCCAGCTGCTCGGAGTTCCAGCGCCGGGCCAGCGTGAGCCCGCCGCCGCCGATCAACGCGGCGAGTACCAGTCCAGCGGGCGCGGCCACCCAGTCGTAGATCGTGGTCAACGCGATGACGTCCATGTACGCCGCGGCGATACCGGTCGCCGCCAGGGCGACGGCCCCGGTGCGGCCGCCGGGCCTGCGATACAGCCACCAGCCTGCGCCCACAAGCCCACCGGCCAGTACCGCCCCGGCCGCGACGCGGATCTCGGGCCTCAACAGGCCCGCCTGCGCGGCCAGCACGAGGAGGAACACCACCCCGATCAGCGTCACCGCGACACCGACGACCGCCAGCAGCTTGCCGATCCAGCCTTCGCCCCGGGATGAAGGCGGAGGCGGTGGAGGTGAAGACGCAACGGGCGCAGCGTGATGCGACGGATGCTGCGGCGGCGCTGGGTAGGCATGCGGCTGGTACTGCGGCTGGTATTGCGGTAAGGACGTCAGCTGCCGGTCAAGTTCGGTCAAGTCCGACGACACCCGCGCCAGGTACGCAGAGATCGCGGCGACATCAGCGGACAGGCGGGCGACGACGGCACGCTGCGGTTCGGTCATGCAGCCATCGTCACAGCACGACGGCGTCACCGGGATGAGTAGGACTACTCGTCCAACCCGTGTTCGATCGCATATCGCGCCAACTCGACGCGGTTGGCGACCTGCAGCTTGCGGAACGTGGCCTGCACGTGGTTCTCGACGGTGCGGTGGCTCAGCGACAACCGCGCCGCGATCTGTTTGGCGGTCAACCCTTTGGCGACGTAGCGAAGGATCTCGGTCTCCCGCTCGGTCAGGCTCGGCGTCTCGGGCCCGCCGCGATTCTGGGCGATCCGCCGGTACTCGCCGAGCACCAGGCCCGCCAGGCCGGGGGTGAAGACGGCCCTGCCCTCGGCCGTGGCGCGCACCGCATCGCCGAGTTCCTGCTTCGACGCGCTCTTCACCAGATATCCGGTCGCCCCGGCCTTCACCGCCTCGAGCACGTCCTCACGTTCGTCGGATGCCGACAGCACAAGGATTTTCGATGACGGCGACACGGCGAGCACTTCCGCGGTCGCCTGCGCGCCGTCGCCGTCGGCGAGCCGCATGTCCATCACCACCACATCGGGCTGTACCGCCGCGGCGCGGCGCCGCGCTGCGCCGACGCCGTCGGCCGTGGCGACCACGGTGAAACCGTCCTCTTCGAGGTCGCGGGCCACCGCGTCGCGCCAGATGGGATGGTCGTCGACGACCATCACCGTCGGGGTAGCGTCAGTTCCCATTCCGTCCCGCTCTCCGGCGCGGTGGTCAGCTTGGCGCTGCCACCGAGCCAGTCCATCCGTCCGACAATCGATTTCGCGACACCGATGCGGCCCTCGCGCACCGCCTCCTCGAGCCGCCCTTCGGGAATCCCGGTGCCGTCGTCACGGATGCTCACCGTGATCGTGTCGCCGAGGTCTTCGAGCAGCACATAGGCATGCGCGTCCGGCCCGGCGTGCGCGACCACATTGTCGAGCGCGTTGACGACCGCGGCGGACAACTCGGTGGCCACGACGGCGTCGAGCAGTACGGGATCGGCAGGCAGGCTGACCGATACGCGGTCGGACGCTCGCTGCCGCAACAACGCGCCGACGTCTCTCATCGCCCCGACGCGCGGTTCGGCGTCACCGGAGCTGACCAACCGCCTCAGCGCACGCTCCTGCTCGCCCGCGAGTTCAGCGAGTTCGGCTGTGGCTCCCCCGATTTCGCGGCCACGACGCGAGACCAGCGCGAGCACCTGGATGGCGCCGTCGTGCACCTCCCGAGACAACCTCTCCCGCTCCTGGTGGGCCGCGGCCAGCCTGGTCGCCTGCTCCAGCTCGGAATGGGCTCGTCGGGCAGTCTGCGCGGCCATCCCCACCGCCAGGCCGACCGCGAGCTCGATGACGATCGTCGCGTTGCGGCCGAGGTCGTAGTTGATGAAGCCCTTGACGACGGTGCTGGCCACCATCACGAGCACGCCGGTGAACATGCCCGCGATCGGCCCAGCCACGATCGCCGCCGAGATGGTCGCGTTGGTCGCCCACAACGTCGTCGGCCACGACTGGTTGTCGAACGCCCACTGTGACGAGGCGACCACCTCGGTCGACAGGATCAACGCCACCACCACCGCGATCTCGACCAGCACGAACGCCGGTCGTCTGCCGAACCCCTGCAGATAGGCGACAGCGCACAAGGCACTGAACCCCAGCAACACCGCGAACAGCGCCCACGCCATACCCGGGCGGTCCAGGTCCGGATTCACCGACACCTGGAATCCGAGCGCATAGAGACAACTCAGCAATCGGAACACCTGGGCCGCCCGCCACAGCGGGGTGGCCGGATCCGGGACGTGGGCCGACATCTGTCTACAGCACCTTGGACAGAAACGCCTTCGTGCGTTCGTGCTTCGGGTCGGCCAGCACGTCGCGCGGCGGTCCGCTCTCCACGACCACGCCGCCGTCCATGAACACCAGATGGTTGGCCACCTCGCGGGCGAACCCCATTTCGTGTGTCACCACCACCATCGTCATCCCCTCGGCGGCAAGCTTTTTCATCACTTCGAGCACCTCACCCACAAGCTCGGGGTCCAGCGCCGACGTGGGCTCGTCGAACAGCATCAGTTTGGGGCTCATCGCCAGAGCGCGGGCGATCGCGACGCGTTGCTGCTGCCCTCCGGACAGCTGGGCGGGATAGGCGTCGGCCTTGGCGGTCAGCCCCACCTGGTCGAGCAGGTCTCGGGCACGCGCGACCGCCTCGTCCTTCTTGACGCGCTTGACGTGAATGGGTGCCTCGATGATGTTCTCCAACGCGGTGCGGTGGGGAAACAGGTTGAAGTGCTGGAACACCATGCCGATGTCGCGGCGCTGCCGGGCCGCTTCGCGCGGAGGCATCTCGTGAATCTTGTTGCCCCGCTGCCGGTATCCGATCAGCTCTCCGTCCACGTACAGGCGCCCGGCGTTGACCTTTTCGAGGTGGTTGATGCACCGCAGGAACGTGGACTTGCCCGAACCGGACGGCCCCACCATGCACAGCACTTCGCCGCGCCCGATCTCGAGTGTGACGCCTTTGAGAACCTGCAACGCACCGAAGTTCTTACAGACGGCCTCGGCTTTGACCATCGGTGTCACGGGTGCGCCTCCCCCAAGGTCTGCGCCTTGGCCAGCGCCTCGAGTTGTTTGGTGGTCAGCTTGCGCGACGCACCACGCGAGTAGTAGCGCTCCAAGTAGTACTGGCCGACCATCAGCACGCTGGTGATCGCCAGGTACCACGTCGCGGCGACCAGCAGAAGCGGAACGGGTTCGAAGATGCGCGCGGCGATTTCCCGCGACGTGATGCCGTACAGGTCCAGCGTGAACGGCACCGCGGTCACCAGCGACGTGGTCTTCAGCATGCTGATCACCTCGTTGCCGGTCGGTGGGATGATCACCCGCATCGCCTGCGGAAGCACGGTGCGCCGCATCGTCATCCCCCAGGACATGCCCAGCGCCGTCGAGGCTTCGGTCTGACCTTCGGGCACGGAACTGATTCCGGCGCGGATGATCTCGGCCATGTACGCGGCCTCGTTCAGTGCCAGCCCGAGGATCGCCAGCAGGAAGGGGATCGACAGCGACTGCAGGTCCACCTCAAGCAGCGAAGGCCCGAACGGCACGCCGAGCCGAAGGTTCTGGTAGATCGTGGGTAGCAACCCCCAGAACACGAGCTGCACATACACCGGGGTGCCGCGGAAGATCCACAGATACACCCAGGCAACGGCTTTCAGCACCGGGTTGGGCGACAGCCGCATCACCGCGAGCAGCACACCCAACACGATCGCGAGCACCATCGAATAGACAGTCAGCTGCAGCGTGTTGAGCACCCCGACCGTCAGCACCCGTTCGTTGAACAGGTACTTCCAGTACGTCGACCAGCGGTAGGAGTCGTTGGTCGCCGCGCCGTAGAGGAACAGGGCGACGAGTATGACGATGACGACCGCCGCCACCCAGCGCCACGGATGGCGCAGCGGCACCGCATCGATGGCGGCAGGGGCCTCGGGTGACGACGTGTCGACATCGCTCATGGAACGTCCTTTATGAGACGGCGCCGTTGATGACCGGCTTGTCGATCATCCCGTTCTCGACGCCCCAATTGGCGGCGATCTCTTTGTAGGTGCCGGTTTCGATCAGATGCTCGAGCGCCTTCTGCAGCGACTGCGCGAGGGCCGATCCCTTCTGCACGGGCCAGCCGTACGGCGCCGAATCGAAGATCTCACCGGCGGCTTCGAGCTTGCCGTTGGTCTCCTTGATCGCGTACGAGGTCACCGGAGAGTCGGCCGACATCGCGTCGGTCTGGCCGAGCACCACCGCGTTGGTGGCGGCGTCCTGCCCGTCGAATCTGACGATCTCGATCGGTGGCTTGCCCGCGTCGGTGCACGCCCTGCTCTTCGCAGGCAGCTCGTCGGTGTCTTGATAGGTGGTGGCCTGAACCGCAACCTTCTTGCCGCACGCGTTGTTGGGGTCGATCGGCGCCTCCGGTCGCTGAGCCCACAGAGTCCCGGCGTTGAAGTAGGTCACGAAGTCGACTGACTTCTCGCGTTCCTTGGTGTCGGTGAACGACGACATCCCCACATCGAAGGTGCCTCCCTGGATCGACGGGATGATCCTGGCGAAGTCCGCCTCGCGGTATTCGGGCGTCAAGCCGAGCGTGGCCGCGATCGCGTTCATCAGGTCGACGTCGAAGCCCACGATCTTGCCGCTGGGATCCTTGAACTCGTTGGGTTTGTAGGGGATGTTGACCCCGACGATCAGCTCTCCGCTCGACTTGATGTCCTCTGGAACGGTATTGGCGATCTCGTCGACCTTCGCCGCCGGCGCCGTCGGGGATGCACTGGTGGCATCCCCACCGCCGCCTCCGCCACCGCTGGCGCAGCCGGACATCGCCAGGGCGCCGGCCGCGGCGAATACGACTGCGAAACGCCAGAATCCACCTCGACGGTTGTGACACTCACCTAACACGGATGCCTACTTTCTGCGTCGTGGGATCGGTGCGCAGCACCGGTAACGGAACAGTAGTGGAGACGCCACGCTGCGGCAGGGGAACCCAACGGCGTACGCGCGCGACCTCACCACTGATAGTCGAACCGATATCGAAATGCGACGATCATTGACGTTTCGCTATGCCACACTGCGGCCATGACTAGCACCGCGCCGCCCGACTTGCTGCGGCATCTGTGGAAAACGACCCTGGTCTCCGGACTTCTCGCGCTGATCCTCGGCGTGCTCATCTGGGTGTGGCCGGGCAAGACGATCGTGGTCGCTGCGATCTTCTTCGGGGCATACCTGCTGATCGCCGGCATCGCCCAAGTGATCTTCGCTTTCAGCCTGCACGTCTCCGCCGGCAGCAGGGTGTTGCTTTTCATCTCCGGCGCCGCGGCGCTGATCCTTGCGGTTTTGTGCTTCCGCAGCCTGCAGGAGTCGATTCTGCTGCTGGCGATCTGGATCGGCATCGGCTTCATCTTCCGCGGCGTAGCGACCGCGGTCTCGGCGATCAGCGACCCGACGCTTCCCGGGCGGGCGTGGGAGATCTTCGTCGGCGTGATCAGCCTGATCGCGGGCGTGGTGATGCTCGCTCTGCCGTTCGAGTCGCTCGCGATTCTGACGGTTGTGGCCGGCATCTCGCTGGTCGTGATCGGCATCTTCGAGATCGTGGCCGCGTTCGGGATCCGCAAGGCGTTCAAGGACCGTGACAACGCCGGATCGGCCGCTCCACCTGCGTCGGAAGAGCCCGTGAGCTAACCCACACTGACGTCTACTACGCCCTGTCGTAGGCTGGTGCCACAGCCACGGAAGAGGGTGAGATGGACGCGCTCGATGTGTCGCGGTGGCAGTTCGGTATCACGACCGTCTACCACTTCATCTTCGTCCCGCTGACCATCGGGCTGGCGCCGTTGATCGCTGCCATGCAGACCGCGTGGCTGATCACCGGCAACTCGTCCTGGTACCGCCTCACCCGCTTCTTCGGCAAGCTGTTCCTGATCAACTTCGCCCTGGGCGTGGCCACCGGCATCGTTCAGGAATTCCAGTTCGGCATGAACTGGAGCGAGTACTCACGGTTCGTTGGCGACGTTTTCGGCGCACCGCTGGCGATGGAGGGGCTGGCCGCCTTCTTCTTCGAGTCGACGTTCCTGGGCCTGTGGATCTTCGGGTGGACCCGACTCCCCCGCCTCGTGCACCTGACCTGCATCTGGGTGGTGGCCATCGCGGTGAACCTGTCGGCGTTCTTTATCATCGCCGCCAACTCATGGATGCAGCATCCCGTCGGCGCCCGGCTGAACCCGGACACCGGTCGCGCGGAGTTGACCAGCATCGTCGCGCTGTTCACCAACAACACCGCGATCGCCGCGTTCGCGCATGCGGTGTTCGGGGCGTTTCTGACCGCCGGCATGTTCGTCGCAGGCGTGTGCGTGTGGTGGATGATTCGCGCGCGAGACGACAAGCGTTCCGACGCGCAGACGATGTACCGGCCGGCGGCGATCATGGGCTGCCTGGTCGTCCTCGCGTCGACGCTCGGTCTCGTCGTCACCGGCGATGTCCAGGGCAAGCTGATGTTCGAACAACAGCCGATGAAGATGGCGTCGGCAGAATCGTTGTGCCACACCGCAACCGATCCCGACTTCTCCATCCTGACCGTCGGCACCCACAACAACTGTGACAGCGTCACGCACCTCATCGAGGTGCCGTACGTGCTGTCGTTTCTGGCCAAAGGCGAATTCGACGGCGTTCACCTCGAGGGCGTCAAGGACCTTCAGGACCAGTACGTCGAGAAATTCGGACCGGGCGACTACCGGCCCAACCTGTTCGTCACCTACTGGTCGTTTCGCGCCATGATCGGATTCCTCGCCGTCCCAGTGCTGTTCGCTTTGACCGTGCTGTGGCTGACACGTCGTCGCCGGATTCCGCAGTCGCGCCGGCTGTCCCGCTTCGCCCTCGTGGCGCTACCCGCGCCGTTCCTGGCCAACAGCGCCGGATGGATCTTCACCGAGATGGGCCGTCAACCGTGGGTGGTCGTGCCCAATCCGACCGGGGATCCGATGATTCGGCTGACGGTCGCCGACGGGGTCTCCGGGCACCCGGTCGGCATGGTGGTGCTCTCGCTCGTGGCCTTCACGCTGGTGTACGCGGCGCTGGCGGCCATCTGGTTCTGGCTCATCCGCCGCTACACGATCGAAGGTCCGCAGGAACACGACTCCGAACCCGTCGCGCCGCTGCCACCCGGTAGCGACGAGGTCGCGCCGTTGTCGTTCGCGTACTGAGAGGAGTGGTGACAATGGCGCTTGCCGAACTGTGGTTCGTGGTGATGGCCGGTCTGTTCCTCGGCTTCTTCGTCCTGGAGGGCTTCGATTTCGGCGTCGGCATGCTGATGCGCATGTTCGGCCGCAAGGGCGGCGATGACGCCGAACGGTCACGTCGCGCGGTGCTCAACACCATCGGACCCGTCTGGGACGGCAACGAGGTCTGGCTGATCACCGCCGGCGGCGCCATGTTCGCCGCCTTCCCCGACTGGTACGCGACCATGTTCTCGGGCCTGTATCTCCCGCTGCTGGCGATCCTGCTGTCGATGATCCTGCGCGTCGTGGCGATCGAATGGCGCGGCAAGATCGACGATCCCGGCTGGCGGCGGTGGGCCGACATCGGGATCGCCGTCGGATCGTGGGTGCCCGCCGTGCTGTGGGGTGTCGCGTTCGCGGCGCTGGTACGCGGGCTTCCCGTCGACGCCGACAAGCAGCTACGCACCTCGATCGGCGATCTGATCAACGGCTACACGCTGCTCGGCGGCCTGACCACCGCCGGACTGTTCCTGTTCCACGGCGCGGTGTTCGTGGCGTTGAAAACCGGCGGCGCCGTGCGTGAGAACGCACTGCGAGTCGCCGGCCGGCTGGCACTGCCGGTGACGGCGGTACTGGCGTCGTTCGGGCTGTGGACGCAGCTGGAGTACGGCAAGGCCTGGACATGGCTCGTGCTTGTCGTCGCGGGTATGGCACAGGTGGCGGCCACCCTTCGGGTGTGGCGCGGTGCCGAAGAAGGCTGGGCTTTCGCGTACACCACTCTGACCGTCGCAGCGGTCGTGGTTCTGCTATTCGGCGTGCTCTACCCGAACCTGATGCCGTCGACGATCGATCCCGCCTACAGCCTGACGATCGACAACGCGGCCTCCAGCCCGTACACGTTGACGATCATGAGCTGGGCGGCGCTGATCTTCACGCCGCTGGTGCTGGTGTATCAGGGATGGACGTATTGGGTCTTCCGGCAACGCATCTCGGCCGACCGAATTCCCGATCCCGCGGGTTTGACGCGGCGGCGGACATGAACCTGTGGCGGACCTCGCCTGCGATGCGTCGCTACCTGGTCGCATCGGTGCTGTGCGGGGTGCTCATCACCGGCGCGACCATTGGTGCGGCCGTCGTGCTCGCCGATGTCGTGGCAGGCGTGATCACCGACCCCACCACGCGCCACCTCCGCCACTGGGCCGGCCCCCTCGCACTTCTGGTGGGGCTGTGGGTGATCCGCACCGTCGCACACTGGCTCCAGAGCAGGCTGGCCTCGACGGGCGCGACGCAGGTGATCGCCGACCTGTCCGCTCAGGTGCTCCATGCGGTCACCGCGCTGCCACCGCGACTCCTCGCCGCCGAACGCGACACCGCGGCCGCGTTGATCACTCGTGGCCTCGACGGACTACGACCGTTTCTCACGGCGTACCTGCCTGCGGTGTTCCTCGCGGGCATCCTCACCCCGGCCGCGGTGCTGGTGATCGCCGTGGTCGACTGGCGCTCGGCACTCATCGTCCTGATCGCGCTGCCGCTCATTCCGATATTCATGGTGTTGATCGGGCTGCTGACCAAGGAACGCTCGGAGGCCGCCTTGGCGGCGATGAGCACCCTGCAGTCGCGGATGCTCGACCTGGTGGCGGGCATACCGACGTTGCGGGCGTTGGGGCGACTCGAAGGCTCTGTCGGGCGCATCACCGAACTGGCTGCGGCGCATCGCCGTTCGACGATGTCCACCCTGCGGATGGCGTTTCTGTCGGCATTGGTCCTCGAACTGCTGGCCACGTTAGGCGTCGCGCTCGTCGCCGTCGGCATCGGGTTGCGGCTGGTGTTCGGCGAGATGACACTGACCGCGGGCCTCACCGCGCTGCTGCTGGCACCGGAGGTGTTCTGGCCGCTTCGCCGCGTCGGGGTGGAGTTTCACGCCGCCCAGGACGGCAAGACGGCGGCCGACGCCGCACTCCGACTCCTCGACCAACTGCCCAGCCGACCAGCGGGAACCCGCACGGTCCCGGCGGCCGGAGCCACCATCCACCTCGGAGCCCTCGACGAGGATGTGGCGCCGGGCCGGGTGACGGTGCTGACCGGTCCCAACGGTGCCGGTAAGTCGACGCTGCTGCACACGATCCTCGGCCTGCATCCTGGCGAGGTTTCGATCAGCGGGATCGATGTCGGCGACCTCGACCTGCCGTCATGGTGGCACCAGGTCTCCTGGTTACCGCATCGTCCGGTCCTGGTGCCGGGCACCGTCCGCGACAACCTCGAGCTGTTCGGGCCGATTGCCGACCTCGACGAGGCCTGCCGCTCAGCGGGTTTCGACGAAGTCCTCGCAACGCTCCCCCAGGGCCTGGAGACCGTGCTCGGTCGCGACGGTACGGGACTGTCGCTCGGTCAGCGTCAGCGGCTGGGGCTGGCCCGGGCGCTGGGTTCGACCGCGGAGGTGCTGTTGCTCGACGAGCCGACGTCGCATCTCGATGCGGCGATGGAAGCCCGTGCGCTCGACGCGATCGTCGCGCGGGCCCGCGCCGGCGCCACGGTGCTGGTGGTCGGTCACCGGGCTCCGGTGCGCGCGATCGGCGACCGGGTGCTCGTCATGAGGGAGTTCGTCGATGCGTGAACTGTTGAGAGCTCGGCTGGGGCGACTGTCGCTCGCGGCGGTGCTCGGTGTCCTGTCGCTGGGCAGCGCGCTGGCGCTGGCCGCGATTTCGGCTTGGTTGATCACGAGGGCGTGGCAGATGCCGCCGGTGCTGCACCTGACGGTCGCGGTCGTCGCGGTGCGTGCGCTCGGCATCTCTCGCGGTGTCCTGGGGTACTGCCAGCGGCTGGCGTCACACGACACCGCGCTGCGCTGTGCGGCAGACACCCGCGAGGCCCTGTACCGCCGCCTGGCTGAAACGCCTGCCGACACCGCGATGCGAATGCCCAGCGGTGAACTGGTTTCCCGGATCGGCGCGTCGGTCGACGACCTGGCCGACGTCGTGGTGCGGGCGGTGCTGCCGATCGCGGTGGCCGCCGTACTCGGGCTCGCCGCCGTCGTCGGCATCGGCCTCATCTCCCTCGAGGCGGCCGTCGTCCTGGCGCTGTGTCTGCTGATCGCGGGCGTCGTCGCGCCCGTGATGGCAGCCCGGGCCGCCGAGGCGACGGAAGATGCGGCCACGCAACATCATTCGGGACGTGATGTGGCGGTGATGCACGCCCTCGACCATGCTCTGGAGCTTCGGGTCTGCGGACGCCTCGAGGCGGTCCTCGCCGAAGTCGAGCGTCGTCACCGCAACTGGGGACAAGCCACGGACATGGCGGCGGCACCCGCCGCGGTGGCGACCGCGGCCTCGACCGCGGCGATCGGCGCCA
Source organism: Mycobacterium neumannii (assembly GCF_002245615.1). Lineage (NCBI taxonomy): Bacteria > Bacillati > Actinomycetota > Actinomycetes > Mycobacteriales > Mycobacteriaceae > Mycobacterium > Mycobacterium neumannii. The sequence continues at coordinate 90,316 of NZ_NKCO01000013.1, forward strand.
GCGTGTTCGGCGCCGTGATCGCCGCGATCGCGATCGCCGACTCGGTCGCACCGACGACGCTCGCGATCCTGATGCTGTTACCGCTGTCGGCGTTCGAGGCGAGCGCCGCATTGCCCGCGGCCGCCGTGCAGTTGACCAGATCGCGTATCGCGGCGCGCCGCCTCGCCGAGATCACCGAGCCGATCGACTCGCCGCGCGAGCGGCCGACCGTTCCCGAGGTCTCTGTGGGGCCCGGCGACCGCCTCGCGATCGTGGGCCCGAGCGGATCGGGCAAGACCACGCTGTTGCTGTCCATGGCCGAGAGCGACCCGACCGCAGTCTTTCTCGCCGAAGACGCCCACCTGTTCGCCACCACAGTGCGCGACAACATGTTGGTGGCGCGCGGTGATGCCAGCGACGACGAGATTCGAGCCGCGTTACAACGGGTGGGTCTGCGCGACTGGCTCGACGCGTTGCCGGATGGGCTGTCCACGGTGCTGATCGGCGGGGCGGTCGCCGTGTCCGCCGGGCAGCGTCGGCGGCTGTTGTTGGCGCGCGCTCTTCTCACCACGGCCCCGACGGTGTTGCTCGACGAACCCACCGAGCATCTCGACGCCGCCGCTGCCCACCGGATTCTGGTCGACCTGCTGACTCCGGGTGCGCTGTTTGCTGCCGACCGCGCGGTCGTCGTGGCCACACATCATCTGCCCGAGCACCTCGAGTGTCCTACCGTCATCCTCGCTGGTCGCGGAGTAACCTCCTCGGCATGAGCGAGCCGGAAAACCCCGAGACGCCACCGCAAACGCCACCCCAAACACCACCGCCGCCGTCGCAGTCGCCGCCACCGCCGTCACAGCCGCAGCCGCCTCCGTCACAGCCGCAGTACGGCGCCTATCCGGGCGGTTATCCCCCGCCTCCGCCGCAGGGTTACGGCTATCCACCGCCGGCGAGCGCCCCCAAGAACGGCATCGGCATCGCGGCCCTGGTGGTCGCGATCATCGCGCTGCTGTCGGTCTTCGGCGGCGTCGTCCTCGGTGTCGTCGCCGTGATTCTCGGCTTCATCGGCTGGGGCAGGGCCAAGCGCGGTGAGGCCACCAACGGCGGTATCGCCATCGCCGGCATCGTGCTCGGGTTCTTGAGCATCATCGAAGCCATCGTCGTCATCTGGCTGGCCGTCTGGGGTTTCAACGAGGTGGGCGGCAGCGACTACATCGACTGCATATCGCGCGCGGGCAACGACCAGGACGCGGTGCAGCAGTGTGCTGAGGAGTTCCAACACCGTGTCGAGGACCAGTTCGACGTGACGATCACGCCGACGCCGTAGTCAGCGGGGCGGGAAATACTTGACGATCCCCTCTTGCACCACGGTGGCGACCGGCTGACCGGACCGATCGAAGAAATGGCCGGTTCCCAGACCGCGCGAATCGGCGGCCACGGGTGAGGCCGTCGAGTACAGCAACCATTGGTCGAAGTGCACGGGCCGGTGAAACCACACCGAGTGGTTGGTGGTGACCGCGAAGATCCGGTCGTAACCCCATGACAGGCCGTGCGTGGTGATGATCGAGTCGAGCACGGTGGTGTCCGACGAGTAGACGAGTGCGGCGGCGTGCAGCACCGGATCGTCGGGCATCTGGCCGAGCGCCCTCATCCACACACGGTTGTGCGCCAGCTTCTCGCCTTTGTGGCGCATCACCCAGCTCGGATCGTTGGTGTAGCGCCAGTCGATGGGCCGCAACGCGTTGACGAAATGCGGGACGACTTCCTCGTAGCCGCGCAGCAGGTCGTCCACCGGCGGCACCGACTCCGGGTCGGGTAGGTCAGGTGGCGCGATCGCGTGCTCCAGGCTGCGACCGCCGGCAAGGAAGGACACCATCGCCGTCGTCAGCAGTTGGCCGTCTTGCATGACGTCGACGCGGCGGTTGGCGAAGCGCCGTTCGTCACGGAGTCGCACCACGTGGAACTCGAGATCCTTCTCCGGATCCCCACCCGCGATGAAGTGGGCCGACAACGCACTGGGCGGTGTGGGGTGCTTCAAGCTGCGGCCGGCCGCCACGAACGACTGGGCCATCATCTGCCCGCCGAAGGTCCGCACGGGGTTCTTGCTGGGGTGCGAGCCGATGTAGATGTCGTCGGCGATCTGGCGGAGATTGAGTACCTCGAGCAGTTCGTCGAAGTCCGCTGTCACACGTCGTCCTCGCCGATTCTGTGCACATGGATCAGGTTCGTGGAGCCTACTGTGCCGGGCGGAATGCCGGCGATGACGACCACCAGGTCCCCTCGCTTGTAGCGACCGAGCTCGAGCAGCGACTTGTCGACCTGGCGGATCATTCCGTCGGTGGTCTGGATATGCGGGACGATGAACGTCTCGGTGCCCCAACTCAGCGCGAGCTGGCTGCGCACCTCCGGCAGCGACGTGAACGCCAGCAGCGGCAACGGCGTGTGCAACCGTGCGAGCCTGCGCACCGTGTCACCCGACTGGGTGTAGGCGACCAGCGCCTTCGCATCGAGGCGCTCGCCGATATCGCGGGCGGCATAGGAGATGACGCCGCGTTTGGTCCGGGGCACGTGCGTGAGCGGCGGTGCGGCCACCGAATTCTCTTCGACCGCCTTGATGATGCGTGCCATCGTCTTGACCGCTTCGAGCGGGTACTTGCCGACGGAGGTCTCACCGGAGAGCATCACCGCGTCGGTGCCGTCGAGGATCGCGTTGGCGACATCGGACGCCTCGGCCCGGGTGGGCCGCGAGTTCTCGATCATCGACTCCAGCATCTGAGTCGCGACGATGACGGGTTTTGCGTTCTCCCTTGCCATTTGGATCGCACGCTTCTGCACCAGCGGCACTTCCTCGAGCGGCAACTCCACGCCGAGGTCACCGCGGGCGACCATGATCGCGTCGAATGCCAGTACCACTGCCTCGAGATTGTCGATGGCTTCGGGCTTCTCGAGCTTGGCGATGACGGGCACTCGACGACCGACCCGGTCCATCACCTCGTGCACGAGTTCGATGTCGGCCGGCGACCGGACGAACGACAGCGCGACGAAGTCCACACCGAGGCGCAGGGCGAATTCGAGGTCGTCGATGTCCTTTTCCGACAGCGCCGGCGCCGAGACGTTCATCCCGGGTAGCGACATGCCCTTGTTGTTGCTGACCGGACCGCCCTCGGTGACGGTGCAGACGAGGTCGTTGCCCTCGATGCTCTCGACGACGAGGCCGACGTTGCCGTCGTCGACAAGGACGCGGTCACCGGGGGTGGCGTCCTCGGCCAGCCGCTTGTAGGTGGTCGAAACGCGGTCAGAGCTTCCCTCGACGTCGTCGACGGTGATGCGCACCGTCTCGCCGGCAGCCCAGAAGGTGGGGCCGTCCTTGAAGCGGCCGAGCCGGATCTTGGGGCCCTGCAGGTCGGCGAGGATGCCGACCGCGCGGCCGGTGGCGTCCGACGCGGACCGGACCCGCTTGTAATGGGCTTCGTGATCGGGATAGTCGCCGTGGCTGAAATTGAGCCGCGCAACGTCCATTCCCGCTGTGACCAGGGCACGGACGGCGTCATCGGTCGCGGTGGCCGGACCGAGGGTGCAGACGATCTTTCCGCGTCTATTCACGACACTCGAGCATAGTCGTTATCGATTCAGACGACGGCCAGCGGAAGAGCACCCGGGATCACCGGGGCAGGCAGATCCGACTCCCCCATCAGGAACGTGTCGACCGCGTGCGCGGCGCTACGGCCCTCGGCGATCGCCCAGACGATCAGCGAGGCGCCGCGATGGGCGTCGCCGCAGACGAACACGCCGGGTACGTCGGTCTGCCAGTCAGAGCCACACGGCAGCGCGCCGCGCCGGTTCAGTGTCAGGCCCAGTTGGTCGAGGAGCGGCATGTGTTCGACGCCGTCGAAACCGATGGCCAACAACGCCAGCTCGCAGGGAATTTCCATCGGTTCGCCGACCGGGGTGATGACGCGACGGCCGGTTGGATCACGCTCGACCTTGACCTCGGCGATCTCCAGTGCGCGGAGGTTCCCGCTGTCGTCGCCGACGAATCGCTGGACGGCGACCTCGTAGCGCCGGTGGCCACCCTCGGCGTGGGCCGGTGAGAGCCGGGTCCGCAATACGAGCGGCCAGGTGGGCCACGGTGTGCGCGAGTCGTCGCGCCTTTCGGGCGGTTCGGGGTTGTAGTCGAGCTGGGTCACCGACAGTGCGCCCTGCCGATGCGCGGTGCCGAGGCAGTCGGCGCCGGTGTCACCGCCACCGATGATCACGACGTGCTTCCCGGTCGCGCTGATCGTGCTGGGCCCGTCGCCCTCGCATTCCTTGTTCGCGGGCACGAGGTGCTCCATCGCCAGGTGGACGCCTCCGAGTTCGCGTCCCTCAACTTCGTAGTCACGCGCACGAAGCGCACCGACGGCCAGCACGACGGCGTCGTACTGCGCGCGGAGCTGCTCGACGGAGACGTCCACGCCGACTTCAGTCTCGGTGACGAATCGCGTTCCCTCCGCGCGCATCTGAGCCAGCCGCTGATCCAGCGTCGCCTTCTGGAGCTTGTACTCGGGGATGCCGTAGCGCATCAACCCACCGATGCGGTCGTCCCGCTCGTAGACCGTCACCTCATGGCCGGCACGCGTGAGCTGTTGTGCCGCAGCAAGCCCCGCCGGACCGGAGCCGACGATCGCGACGCGCTTACCGGAAGCGATCGCGGCCGGTTGCGGATGCGCCGCGCCCGAGTGCCATGTGTGGTCGGCGATGGTCTGCTCGATGCGCTTGATCGTGACGCTGCCGCCGGTCTGCTCCTCCGAGATCGACAGCACGCACGCCGCCTCGCACGGTGCCGGGCACAACCGGCCGGTGAACTCCGGGAAGTTGTTGGTGGCGTGCAGGCGGTCGCTGGCCGCGTCCCATCTGCCGCGGCGCACAAGATCGTTCCACTCCGGAATCAGGTTACCCAGCGGACAGCCCGCGGTTCCGGAGTGGCAGAACGGAATTCCGCAGTCCATGCACCGCCGGGCCTGCTGGGACACCTCGGCGGCGCGCCGGTTCGGGTCCTGCTGCTCGTAGACCTCGCGCCAGTCGCCCACGCGTTCATCGACAGGACGTTTAGCCGCCTCGACCTTCGGAACCTTGAGGAATCCGGTGGGATCAGCCACGGCTGGCCTCCATGATCGCGGTGTCGACGTCGCGGCCCTCGCGTTTGGCGGTGAGAGTGGCCTGCAGGACGCGCTGGTAGTCGCGGGGCATGATTTTGGTGAACTGGCCACTGCGCCTTGGCCAGTCCGACAGCAGCGAGGCCGCCAGGCTGCTGCCGGTGTACTGGGCGTGCCGGGAGATCACGTCGCGCAGCCAGGCGAGATCTTCCGGGTCGAGGCACTGCAGCTCCACCATCTCGGTGTTGACCCGCCTAGGGTCCAGGCCGAGGACGAAGGCGATGCCACCGGACATGCCCGCGGCCATGTTGCGGCCGGTCTTGCCGAGCACCACGACCCGACCGCCGGTCATGTACTCGCACGCGTGGTCGCCGACGCCTTCGACGACCGTCAGCGCACCCGAGTTTCGGGCCGCGAAGCGTTCGCCGGCGCGGCCGCGCAGGTACACCTCCCCCGACGTCGCGCCGAACAGCAGCGTGTTGCCGGCGATCACGTTGTCCTCGGCTAGGAACAACACGTCCTCGGGCGGCCGCACCACGATCCGGCCCCCGGACAAGCCCTTTCCGACGTAGTCGTTGGCGTCGCCGACGAGTTCCAGGGTGATGCCCGGTGGCAGGAACGCACCGAGCGACTGGCCCGCAGAGCCGGTCAGGGTGATGTGAATGGTGCCGTCTGGCAGGCCCTGCGCGCCGTAGCGCCGGGTCACCTCGGAGCCCAGCAGCGTGCCGACGGTGCGGTTGACGTTGCGGATGGGCAGTTCGAGCCGGACGGTATGGGCGTCCTCGAGTGCACCCTCGGCGAGCTGGATCAGCGTCTGGTCGAGCGCCTGATCCAGTGCGTGGTATTGCTCGCGGACCTTGCGGCGAGGCGAGGGTTGGCCCGTGTGCCCGTCGGCGGGCACGGCGAAGATCGGTGACAGGTCCAAACCTTGGGTCTTCCAATGCTGGACGCCCTCGTCGGTGTCGAGCAGCTCGGCGTGCCCGGTCGCCTCGTCGAGGGTCCGGAAACCGAGCTCCGCCAGATACTTACGGATGTCTTCAGCGATGAAGCGGAAGAAGTTCTCGACAAACTCGGGCTTGCCGGTGAACCGGGCGCGCAGTTCGGGGTTCTGCGTGGCGACCCCGACCGGGCAGGTGTCGAGGTGGCAGACCCGCATCATGATGCAGCCGGACACGATGAGCGGGGCGGTGGCGAAGCCGTACTCCTCGGCGCCGAGCAGCGCGGCGACGACGACATCGCGCGCAGTGCGCATTCCGCCGTCACACTGAACGGTGATCCGGTCGCGTAACCCGTTGAGCATCAACGTCTGCTGAGTCTCGGCGAGTCCGATCTCCCACGGCACGCCGGCGTGCTTGAGGCTCGTCAGGGGTGCCGCCCCGGTGCCGCCGTCGTAACCCGAGATCAGCACGACATCGGCGTGGGCCTTGGACACGCCTGCGGCGACGGTTCCGACGCCGACGCTGCTGACGAGCTTGACGTGGATGCGCGCCTGGTCGTTCGCGTTCTTGAGATCGTGGATCAGCTGCGCGAGATCCTCGATGGAGTAGATGTCGTGATGCGGCGGCGGCGAGATGAGGCCGACCCCTGCGGTGGAGTGTCGCGTCTTGGCGATGTTGGGATAGACCTTGAAGCCCGGGAGTTGACCCCCTTCACCGGGTTTCGCCCCTTGGGCCATCTTGATCTGGATGTCCGTCGCGTTCACCAGGTAGTCGCTGGTGACACCGAAGCGGCCAGAGGCGACCTGCTTGACGGCGCTGCGACGCTTGGGGTCGTAGAGCCTATCGGTGTCCTCGCCGCCCTCACCGGAGTTCGAACGGGCGCCGAGGTTGTTCATCGCGATCGCCATCGTTTCGTGGGCCTCGGCCGAGATGGACCCGTAGCTCATGGCGCCGGTGTTGAACCGCTTGACGATCTCCTCGACGGGTTCCACCTCGTCGAGCGGTACCGGCGGCCTGACCTTCTTGAACTCGAACAGGCCCCGCAGAGTTCCGCCTTCACGGCTGAGGCGGTTCACCTCGTCGGAATACTGCTGGAAGATGTCCTGGCGCGCGGTGCGCGTCGAATGCTGCAGCAGGAAAACGACTTCGGGGGTGAACAGGTGCAGTTCGCCTTCTCGGCGGAACGCGTAGTCGCCGCCGACCTCGAGGCGTCGGTGGACACGCTCGGTCGGGTTCTCCGGGTTGGCCCGGCGGTGGCGTTGTTTGACTTCTTCGGCGATCACGTCGAGGCCGACACCGCCGAGCTGGCTTGGCGTGCCGGTGAAGTACTCGTCGATGACATCTTTGTCGATGCCGACCGCCTCGAAGGCCTGCGCGGCCGTGTAGGAGGCGACGGTGGAGATGCCCATCTTGCTCATCACCTTCATGACACCTTTGCCGAGGGCCTTGCAGTAGTTGCGTACTGCGGCGGCGGGTTCGATGCCGGTCAGCTCCCCTTCGCGGACGAGGTCTTCGATCGACTCGAAGGCGAGGTACGGGTTGACCGCGGCGGCGCCGAATCCGATGAGCATCGCGATATGGTGCACCTCGCGGGCGTCACCGCTTTCGACCACCAGCGCGACGGTGGTGCGCTCCTTCGTGCGCACGAGGTGGTGGTGCACGGCCGAAACGGCCAACAGCGACGGGATCGGCGCGCGGGTGTGGTCGGAGTCCCGATCGGAGATGACAAGCGTTCGTGTGCCTTTGGCGATCGCCTCACAGGCCTTAGTGCGAAGGTCCTCGAGAGCGTCGGCAAGCCCTTCGCCGCTGCGCTCGACGTCGTAGAGGGCCTTCAGCACGGTGGTGCGCAGGCCGGGGTGTTCACCGTCGTCATTGATGTGAACGATTTTGTTGAGCTCGTCGTTGTCGAGAATCGGCCAGCGCAGCACGATCTGGCGACATGAGGCGGCGGACGGTTCGAGCAGGTTCTGTTCGGGACCCATGATCCGCGCCATCGATGTGATGATCTCTTCGCGGATGGCGTCCAGCGGCGGGTTGGTGACCTGTGCGAAGAGTTCGACGAAATAGTCGTAGAGCAGTCGGGACCGTTGTGAGAGCACCGCGGTTGGAGTGTCGGTGCCCATGGAGCCGAGCGGCTCTGCCCCCGAGGCGGCCATCGGTGTGAGCAGCACGCGCAGATCCTCTTCGGTGTAGCCGAAGGCGATCTGGCGCTTGACGACGTTGTCGTGGTTGGGCTGAACACGGGTGCGGTCGGGCAGGGTGGCGATGTCGAGCAGGCCGGCGTGCAACCACTCGCCGTAAGACTCCTGCGCCGACAGGTCCGCCTTGATCTCGTCGTCGGTGACGATGCGCCCAGCGCCGGTGTCGATCAGGAACATCTTGCCCGGTTGCAGGCGGCCCTTGGCGACTATCTGCGCTGACGGCACGTCGAGCACGCCGCTCTCGCTGGCGAGGATGACGCGGTCGTCGATCGTGCGCCACCACCGGCCGGGGCGTAATCCGTTGCGGTCCAGCACCGCACCGACGAGCGTGCCGTCGGTGAAGGTGACACACGCGGGACCGTCCCAGGGCTCCATCAACGATGCGTGGAACTGCCAGAAGGCGCGTTCGGCGTCGTCCATGGTGGCGCTGTTCTCCCAGGCCTCCGGGATCATCATCAGCACGGCGTGGTGCAGGCTGCGACCGCCGAGGTGCAGCAGTTCGAGCACTTCGTCGAAGGAGGCCGAGTCGGAAGCCTCCGGCGTGCAGATCGGGAACAGGCGGGACAGATCGCCGGGGATGTTCGCGCTGGCGAGCATCGCCTCGCGTGCGCGCATGCGATTGCGGTTGCCGCGAACGGTGTTGATCTCACCGTTGTGGGCGACGTAGCGGAAGGGGTGAGCCAAGGGCCACGACGGGAACGTGTTCGTCGAGAACCGGCTGTGCACGATCGCGATGGCACTACGGCAGCGCTTGTCGCGCAGATCCGAGAAGTATTGTGGCAGCTGTTTTGTGGTGAGCATGCCCTTGTACGCCATGGTGCGGCTGGACAGCGACGGAAAGTAGACGCCTTCGCGCTCGGCCCGTTTGCGGAGCGGATAGACGCGTCGGTCGAGTTCGATGCCGCCGACCTCGGTGGTCGAGGCGACGAACAGCTGCTCCATGTGCGGCATGCAACCTAGCGCGGTGGCGCCCAGGTTTGCGCCGGGGGGATCGGTCGGCAAGAGACGCCAGCCGAGCACCTTCAACCCTTCGTCGTCGGCGATGGCTTCGACGCTTTCGCGGGCGGCGGCGCGGGCCGCGGGTTCTTGAGGCATGAAACAGATACCTGCGGCGAAGGTGTTGCTTCCGTCGAGCGCAGGGGCCGGGAGGTCGAAGTCGACGACCTCGCGCAGCAGCTCGACGGGCAGTTGGATGAGGATGCCCGCACCGTCACCGCTGTTGGTCTCGGCGCCTGCGGCGCCGCGGTGGTCGAGATGCTCGAGGGCGGTCAGCCCGTCGGCGACGATGGAGAGCGAGCGTCGGCCCTGGATGTCGACGACCATGGCGACACCGCAGGAATCCGCTTCATTGGCCGGGTCGTAGAGACCTTGGGGTTCGGGGAATGCCGAAAAGAGCATCGAGGGGCACCTTCGCAGTCCGGAAGTGTTCATGTCCGGGACTGCACCGGCCCGCAGCCGATTGTAACAGCGCGGCTAAGCGCTCACCCGTCGAGAACCGTGGGGACCAGCGGGAATCCGGGAAGATTGCGTACCACTGTCCAGGTCAGGGCTGAGACCACAATCACGACAATCATCGGGGTGTTCATCACCGGTTTGCTCTGGCGCCATCGGACCAGAAGCCACGTCAGCAAAAGGGGAAGGCCGACGAGTAGATAGAGGTTGTCCACCACGGCCGCAGCGAGATCGCCGTGCAGCAGATCGTGCGTCATGCGCAGTCCGCCGCAGGCGGGGCAGTCCAGACCGGTGAGCGCCTTGAAGGGGCAGGCCGGAAAGATGAAACCCGGGCGATGCGGATCGGCGATGCCGATGTAGGCCAGCGCGCCAGTCAGGACGGCGCCTGCACCGAGTGCGCCGTAAAGCCGCTTGCGGCTCGTGCCGACGCTAGGTGCCATCGCGCAGCGGGCGCCCCTGAGGATCGCGGACTTTGTCGGTGAGCAGCATGATGGCGTCGATGATGCCCCAGATGATGGCGCCGATACCGCACGTGATCAGGCCGACGACCAATTGCGCTATACCCAGCCCGGTGTAGCCGAGGTAGATGCGGCCGATGCCGACCAGGCCGAAGAGGCCAAGCAGCTGTAGCAGCCCCGCGACGAGTTTGGACTTGTCGGAATAGGGTTCGCCCGTAATGGGGTGACGGCCGTAGGGCGCCAATGGGTCGCCGTATGCCGACGGGTAACCCCCCGGCGGCGGCCCGTACTCGCTGCCTGGCGGGGGCGGATATTGCGGCTGGTAATTCGGCTCTTGCGGGGGCGTGCTGCCATGCTCACTACCACCGAACTGCGGCTCCGTCATGGCACCCAGCATGCCAGACGGGGGTGGTGCCAGTCAGTAAGATTTCTGTGCGCACTGGCCTCACGGCATTGCCCCGATGTCTGCGGAGGCTCGACGAACCCGGCGGTCGTAGCCGACAAAGGTCAAGAGATTGTCGCTCAATCTGATTCGCTGGAGCGACCGCGGAAGGACTTCGCAAGTACCGATACCGCGCGTGTCAGAACGGTGGCGGTTGGTAGTTGGCGGCCAGCCAGGCTTGCCGCTGCCGTTCTTCTTCGGCAATCAGCTCGGCGCGCTGGCGACGTTCGGCTTTTATGCGATCGCGACGGTCGTCTTCGCGTGTCTGTTTGCGCCGGGGCATCATCAAGGTCCGATCGGCCGTGCCGTCCGCGGTATCGGCGGGAATCTCAAGCTCGCCCGTCGACTGCCCGAGTGCCGGAAACATGCTTGCGCCATGGGGTTCGCTGCGCCACACGTGTCCCGTGGGCCCGATCAACTCGATTGTGCCGTCGGCCAACTGTTGATCAGTCCAGCCACGGAGTCCACAGAAGAACGTCTTGATCAGATGGTGAGTCCGGCAGTAGTGCTTGGTGTTCGACGGATGCGTCGGACCCTGGGGCCAAGGAGTGGTGTGGTCGACGTCGGACTGGTGCACCGGCTTGTCGCAGCCCGGCCATCGGCAGGTCAGGTCTCGCCACTGCAGGAAGTCGCGCAGCGCCGCGTTGGGCCGGTACCCGTTGTCGGCTTTGGTCGGCACGGTCAACGGCTTCAGTTGCGCGGTCTTGGCCGTCTTACGAATCGACTCGGCGGGCAGCACCCCGAAGCCCTTCAGGTAACCGGGCTTGTCACTGCCTCCCTCGAGGGTGGCCTGCTCGGCAAGCACGTGGATGATGGCCGTCGTTGCGGCCGCGCGTTCTGCGGCTGCGGGGCAGTCGTCGAGCCCACATTCACAGGGCAGTGTGGATTCCCCGCGAGCCAGCGGTCCACATGCATCGGCGCGGCGCTGCTGCTGGGTTCGAGGATCGTTTTCGCACACCGTGGTGGCCAAAGCATTCAGTCGGTTGTCCAGTGCCGCACCATCGGTCGCCCGCAGATTGCCCCCGATCCAAGCCATCCCTGGACAGCCCGGCTCGACGTTGATGTGGCGATTGTCCTCGGCTCGTCGCGGGACCCGCACTGCTTCCGGATCGAAGCGTGCTACGAACATGTCCACGCGGTCAATCAGTTTGGGACCAGACAGTTTCATCCACTTTTCGGCCCTGGCAGCCAGCGCCTCATCGAGCGCGGGCATGATGTCGGGCTCGACGTTCTCGGTGCGAGACATGATGGTGGCCACCACCCGGTAATCGATCCACCCGCGTCGAAACACTTCTGCTACCCGGGGAAGCCGTTCGCGCAACGTGTTCGCCGCATGTACTTGACTGAGCGCGCGGGCATGACTGATGTTCTGAACGGGCGATATTTCTGCCGCTACGACGACAGCGACATCGGTTAGAAACATCTTGGCTTCGATATGCTCGGTGACGCGCCGTGCGTAGAGTTCGGCGACGAGCGCCAGCCGGCGCCCCATCGCCGCAGCCTCCTCGCGAGCCTCTTCACCCATAAGGGCGATTAGATCGCCAGCGGAAGCGTCTTCGAACATGAGTTCGACACTACTCGAACCCACCGACAGCACAGCGCATTCGACAGTCGGGCTGTGGAGAACCCGGGAGAAAGGTCTAACCTCTCCGACGGCGGCGCAGCCACTTACGCACTCGCCGGCCGTCCGAGTCCTCGGCTTTGTTTGCGAGCTCTTCGGTTGCGGCTTTAGCCTCGACGGCTGCCTCGTGCGCCTCAGGAGCGTCTACGAGCGCGTCGCTGGCGTCCTCACCTTCGACCGCGCCCACACTACTGACGTCATCAGCGTCGGAGTCGGGCGATTCTTCGCTCACCGCAACATCTTCCGTCGCTTCCGTGTCGGCCGACTGTTTGGCGTCGGCCTCGCCGGTTGCGTCGGTCTCGTCAGCTTCAGCCTCGGCCGCGTCTGCCACTCCGTCCGCAACAGTCTCGCCCTCGACGGCCGACTCGTGTGCCTCAGGAGCGTCTGCGAGCGCGTCGCCGGCTTCCTCACGTTCGACCGCACCGACGCCGCCGGTGTCAGCGGGTTCACCGGCATCAGTCGCGTCGCTTTCATTGGCTTCAGCCTCGGCCGCGGCTGCCAACTCTTCGGCAACCGTCTCGCCCTCGACCGCCGACTCATGTGCGTCGGCAGCGTCTGCGAGGGCGTCGCCGGCTTCCTCACCTTCGACCGCACCGACACCACCTGCATCGGCGGGTTCACCGGCAACAGTCGGCTCGTCGCTTTCGTCGGCTTCAGCCTCAGCCTCGTCCGCCAGCTCTTCGGCGACTGCCTCACCCTCGACCGCAGACTCGTGCGCCTCGGCGGCGTCTCCGAGCGCGTCGCTTGCCTCCTCACCCCCAATCGCACCGACACCACCGGCATCGGCGGGTTCACCGGCAACGGCGGCTGCGTCGGCGTCAGCCTCGTCGGTCTCGGTCTCGGTCTCGGTCTCGGTCTCGTCCGTCCCTTCGTCGGCTTCGTCAGCTTCAACCTTGTCAGCCGCTTCAGCCTCGGCCTCGTCCGCCAACTCTTCGGCGACTGCCTCACCCTCGACCGCCGACTCGTGGGCCTCCGCGGCGTCGACCAATGCGTCGCTGGCCTCCTCACCCTCAACCGCGCCCACGCCACCGGCGTCACCGGCTTCACCGGCCTCGGCGAACTCCTCCGCCTCGAGAATCTCCTCCGCCGGCGCCTGGTCCACACCCTCAGCCAGCGCCTCGGCCTCAGCGACCGCCTCCGTCTCGGGCACGCCAGCGTCGGGCTCGTCGATGGCTTCAGCCTCGGCCTCATCGGCCAACTCTTCGGCGGCTGCCTCACCCTCGACCGCCGACTCGTGGGCCTCGGCGGCGCCGACCAGCGCGTCGCTGGCCTCCTCACCCTCGACGGCACCCACACCGCCGGCCTCAACGACCGACTCCGCCTCGGCGGGCGCATCCGCTACCGCCGCACTGCTTACGTCGGCAGCTCCACTGGGCTCCTCCGCGACGTCCTTGCGCCCGCGCTTCGACCAGAACCGCAGCCTGCGCCGCGCCTTCGCCGGTGGCACCACAGTCGTCCGTGCCGCCGCCTCGTCTGCCAGATCCTCGGCCGCTGCCTCGCCCTCGACCGCAGATTCGTGGACCTCGGCGGCGTCGACCAGCGCGTCGCTGGCCTCCTCACCCTCGACCGCACCGACACCGCCCGTGTCGGCCGCTGCACCGGCCTCGGCGAACTCCTCCGCCTCGAGAATCTCCTCGGCAGGCGCCTCGTCCACCTCTTCGGCGAGAGCTTCGGCTTCGGCGACCGCCTCGATCTCAGTCTCGGGCTCTTCCGCCGATTCCTCGTCGCCCTCTGCTGCGAACTCCTCGGCCTCTTCCACGTCGTCCGCCGGCACACCTGCCACGTCCGCGCCGAGCTCCTCGGCCGACACGTCCTCGACCGGGACCTCCTCGCCCTCCGGAACATCTGCCGTGAGCGATTCGGCGTTCACCGCTTCCGAGGTTGCTTTCGATGTCTCGTCTTCGTCGGCGGCCGCAGCCTTGGCAGCCGCCACCACCCCTGTCGTCGAGGCCACGGCGGCCAGTTCCTCGGTCAGCTCCTCGACGGTCGTGCGTTCCGGCTGTGGCTCGCCCCGCAGGCTTGCGGGATCTTCGCGGCCCTTCGGCGCGGCCATGATGTAGACAACTGCGCCGATGAACACGAACGTCGCCGTGAAGGAGTTGATCCGGACGCCCTCGATCAGCGTCGCGTCGTCGACCCTCAACAGCTCAATCCAGAAGCGGCCCACGCAATAGCACGCGACATACAACGCGAACAGGCGGCCGTGGCCGAACTTGAAACGGCGATCGACGTAGATGAGAACCACGAAAACCAGCAGATTCCACAGCAGTTCGTACAGAAAAGTGGGGTGGACGAGGTGAACGACTTCACCGGTCGACACGCCGTTGAGATTGTCGATCATGCCGGATGAATCTCGGCGCTCGTAGATCTTCAGCGCCCAGGGCAGCGTCGTTTCGGCGCCCCACAGCTCCTGGTTGAAATAGTTGCCGAGGCGACCGATCCCTTGCGCGAGAATGATTCCGGGCGCGATCGCGTCCCCGAACGCGGGCAGCGGAATGCCTCTGCGCCGGCAGGCGATCCACGCGCCGACGGCACCGAACGCGACGGCTCCCCAGATTCCGAGACCGCCGTCCCAGATTCGGATCACGCCGGCCAACCCGGCACCGTTGTCCCCGAAGTAGCGCCACCAGTCGGTCGCCACATGGTAGAGCCGACCGCCGATCAATCCGAACGGCACGGCCCACAAGGCGATGTCGTAGATGACCCCGCGTTCGCCGCCGCGCGCTTCCCAGCGCCGGTCACCGATGATCAGCGCCGCCACAATGCCGACGATGATGCAGACCGCGTACGCCCGGATCGGCACGGGACCGAGCTGCCAGACGCCCTGAGCCGGGCTGGGGATGGCGGCCAAGACAGTCGTCGTCACGCAGTAACCCTTCGCCTGACGCCGTCGGCGAGTTCGGCTGTCAACGCTCCGACCGCCTCGACACCGTTCTGCAGCGCCGACACCAACGCCGATCCCACGATCACTCCGTCGGCGTAGGCACCGATCTCGGCTGCCTGGGCGCCCGACCGGACCCCAAGGCCCACGCCAACAGGGATATCCGAGACGGCCTTCACCCGGCGAACCAGTTCGGGCGCAGCCGTCGACACTGCGTCACGCGCACCGGTCACACCCATTGTCGATGCGGCGTAGACGAATCCGCGTGATGCCTGCACCGTCATCGTCAGCCGTTCCGGTGTGGATGATGGCGCCACCAAGAATATCCGGTCCAAGTCGTAGGTCTCCGAGGCCGCGAGCCATTCGTCGGCTTCGTCGGGAATCAGATCGGGCGTGATCATCCCGAGGCCGCCCGCCGAGGCCAGATCTCGAGCGAATGCGTCGATACCCCACCGCAGCACGAGGTTCCAGTACGTCATCACCACGGCCCTGCCGCCGGCATTGGTGATCGCCTCGACCGCGGCCAGCGAGTCTCGCACCCGCACTCCCCCGCGCAGCGCCGCCTCGGTAGCCGCCGCGATCGTCGGGCCATCCATACCGGGATCGGAGTACGCGATGCCGACCTCCACGAGGTCGCACCCGTTCTCGACCAGTGCAGTCATCGCCGAGATCGAGCCGGGCACATCGGGAAATCCGGTCGGCAGGTAACCGATCAGTGCACTGCGCGCCTCGCTTCGGCACGTATCGAACAACGGTGCCAGCCGACTCACGGCACACCGTCCAGCAAGCCGAACCATTTCGCCGCGGTCTCGACGTCCTTATCGCCACGTCCGGACAAATTCACCAGCACGATTGTTCCGGGCCCCAGCTCTTGCCCCAACTGCAAGGCACCCGCGAGTCCGTGCGCCGACTCGATCGCAGGAATGATCCCCTCCGTGCGGCACAGCAACGAGAACGCGTCCATTGCCTCGGTGTCGGTGATCGGCCGATACTCTGCGCGGCCGATGTCCTTGAGGAACGCGTGCTCCGGCCCGACCCCTGGATAATCCAAACCCGCTGAAATGGAATGTGATTCGATGGTCTGACCGTCTTCGTCCTGCAGCAGGTATGAGAACGAGCCTTGAAACGCACCCGGTGATCCCCCGGTGAAAGTCGCTGCGTGCCGTCCGGTATCGACACCATCACCGGCGGCTTCATAACCCACCAGCCGCACGTTGGGGTCATCGATGAACGCGTGGAAGATTCCGATCGCGTTGGATCCGCCGCCGACACAGGCCGTCACCGCATCGGGCAGCCGGCCCGCCTGCGCCTGGATCTGGGCGCGCGCCTCGAGTCCGATCACCCGCTGAAAGTCGCGCACCATCGTGGGAAACGGGTGGGGTCCGGCGGCTGTGCCGAAGCAGTAGTAGGTGTTGTCGGCGTTGGTCACCCAATCGCGGAACGCTTCGTTGATCGCGTCCTTCAATGTCTTCGAGCCCGCCTCGACCGACACCACCGTCGCCCCCAGAAGACGCATCCGCGCGACGTTCAACGCCTGGCGCGCCGTGTCGACGGCACCCATGTAGATGACGCACTCCAAGCCGAGCAGCGCGCACGCCGTCGCCGTCGCCACCCCGTGCTGCCCCGCGCCGGTCTCGGCGATCACGCGGGTCTTGCCCATCTGCCTGGCCAACAGGGCCTGGCCGAGGACGTTGTTGATTTTGTGGGATCCGGTGTGGTTGAGGTCTTCTCGTTTCAGGAAGATTCGCGCGCCGCCGGCGTGCTCGGACAACCGTTCGGCTTCGTACAACGGTGAAGGGCGTCCGCTGTAGTGCCGCTGCAGGCGATCCAACTCGTCGAGGAAGGTCTGATCTCCGCGCGCCTTCTCGTAGGCCGTGGTGACTTCCTCGATGACGGCCATCAACGCCTCTGCGACGAATCTTCCGCCGTAGACACCGAAGTGGCCACGCTCGTCGGGGTCGTGGGCCGTGGGCTCGGCTACGGCCGCGCTGGAACGGGGCAGCTCAGGCCCGGCGAGATCGGCCACTTCTCAACGCGCTGGTTTCGGGCACGACGGATGGGTGCCTGCGGTGACCAGATCGGCGACGGCGCTGCGCGGGTCACCGCTGGTGACCAGACCCTCACCGACGAGCACCGCGTCAGCACCCGCACCGGCGTACGCCAGCAGATCAGCGGTGCCGCGGACCCCGGACTCCGCGACGCGGATGACGTCGGTCGGCAATCCCGGAGCGATCCGCGCGAAGCAATCCCGGTCGACCTTCAACGTCTTGAGATCGCGTGCGTTGACGCCGATTACCGCGGCGCCGGCCGACAGCGCACGGTCGGCCTCCTCCTCGGTGTGCACCTCGACCAGAGCGGTCATGCCCAGCGATTCCGTGCGCTCCAGCAACGACTCCAGCACCGGCTGCTCCAACGCCGCGACGATGAGCAACAACATGTCCGCGCCGTGGGCGCGCGCCTCGTGGATCTGGTAGGGCCGAACGATGAAGTCTTTGCGCAACACCGGGATTGACACCGCGGCGCGCACCGCGTCCAGGTCCTCGAGCGATCCGTTGAAGCGACGCTCTTCGGTGAGCACGCTGATGATGCGCGCACCGCCGCTTTCGTAGGCGCTCGCGAGTTCGGCCGGATCCCCGATGGGGGCCAGTTCGCCGCGCGAGGGGCTCGCACGCTTCACCTCGGCGATCACCGCGATCCCCGGGGCGCGCAGCGCGGCCATCACGTCCAGCGGGGGCGGCGCGTCCTTGGCCTTGGCTTTGATGTCGGCGAGCGGGATGAGGGCCTCGCGGGCGGCGACGTCGGCTCGGACTCCCTCGATGATCGAGTCGAGTACCGTCGCCGAACTCATGAGTGCCGCTTCCCTTCCCCCGGAAACACCGAACGATCTTCAACCACGAAGGGTAGCCGCCACCACAACACCGCCGATCACCGGCCCTTGTTGTCCGGATTCGTCGCATCCTGCGTCGGATCGGAACCCGCGTCGAGGGCGTCCCAGATCGCGCGTTCGGACATCTCGCCTGCGGGTTCGTCGGGTTGCGGGGCGCGTCGCGAGTACCGGGCCGCGCCGGTGCGCTCACGGGCCGCAGACCGCATCAACAACACCGCGCAGGCCAGCGCGACCACCGCGGCGACCAGGGTGATTACTGCTCCCGCGTAGTGCCGCTGGGTACCGACCAGGTCCGCAACCGGCGCCTCCGCGATGTGCGAGGCGCGTACCGCCACATCCCGAGTGACCCACAGGCTGATGGCCAGATACGCGGTCCCGGCGCTGGCCGCCGCGACGAGCAGAGCCAGCAGCCGCAGCGGCCATCCCCGCACCGCCAAGGCGGCGACCGCGGCGGCCAGCAGGAGCACCGCCAGCGGGATCAGAGCGGTCGACCAGGTGCTGCCGGACAGGGCGACCGTCTTCGGCTCGCCGAGGCCGTCGAACGAGGTCACCTCGACCCAGGTCATCCGCGACGCCACCCAGAGCCCGGCTGCCGCGAGCACGAGACCGAGTTGGGCGAGCCTGATCATGGCTCGGTCAGCGTCTCGGCGGCGGCGATGGCATTGAGCACCGCGCGCGCCTTGTTGGCCGCCTCGGTGTACTCGTAGGGACCGTTGGAATCTGCGACGACGCCACCGCCTGCCTGCACGTACGCGGTGCCGTCGCGCATCAGGGCGGTGCGGATGGCGATCGCGAAATCGGCGTTGCCCGCGAAGTCGAGATATCCCAGCACCCCGCCGTACAGGCCGCGACGCGTCTTCTCGACCTCCTCGATCAGCTCCATCGCCCGTACCTTCGGGGCACCGGAAAGCGTGCCTGCCGGGAAACAGGCGGTCACCGCGTCCAATGCGGTCTTGCCGTCGGCCAGCAGGCCCGTCACCGTCGACACCAGGTGCATGACGTGGCTGTAGCGCTCGATGTGGCTGTAGTCCTCGACGCGTACGGTGCCGGGCCGGCAGACCCGGCCCAGATCGTTGCGGCCCAGATCGACGAGCATCAGATGCTCGGCGCGTTCCTTCTCGTCGGCCTGCAGCTCTTTTTCGAGCAGCAGGTCCTCTTCCTCGGTCGCGCCGCGCCAGCGCGTACCCGCGATCGGATGTGTGGTGGCCCGTCCGTCCTTGACGGTCACCAATGCTTCCGGGCTGGAGCCGACGACCGAGAAGTCTGGTCCGCCAGCGGCATTCGGCACGTTGAGCAGATACATGTACGGGCTGGGGTTGGTCACCCGCAGCATCCGGTACACGTCAAGCGGGTCGGCTTCGGTTTCCATCTCGAACCGTTGCGACGGCACGACCTGAAACGCCTCGCCGGCCTCGATGTCGCGAACCAGCTTCTCGACGATGGCCTCGTACTCCTCGAGCGTGCGCTGAGCGCGGTGCAACGGCTCGGGTCGGCTGAACGTCGCGACCGCCGACGGCAGGTGCTCACCAAGCGCGGCGGTCATCACGTCGAGGCGGGCCACCGCGTCGTCGTAGGCCCAGTCCACCCGCTCGTCGGTGCCGTTCCAGTTGACCGCGTTGGCGATCAACGTGATGGTGCCTTCGTGGTGGTCGACCGCTGCGATGTCGGTGGCCAACAGCAGCAGCATGTCCGGGAGGCCGAGATCGTCGACGGCCAGCGAGGGGAGCTTTTCCAGGCGCCGGACCATGTCGTAGGCGAAGAAGCCCACGAGCCCGCTCGACAGCGGCGGCAAGCCCGGCACCGGCTCGGTCTTGAGAAGCTCCAGCGTCGCGCGCAGCGCCTGCAGCGGGTCGCCGCCCTGCGGCGCGTCCTGCGGCGTCGTGCCCAACCACACGGCCTCACCGTCACGAACGGTAAGCGCCGACGGCGCACCGGCCCCGATGAACGACCAGCGCGACCACGAACGGCCGTTCTCCGCCGATTCCAGCAGGAACGTTCCCGGCCGGTTGGCGGCCAGTTTGCGGTACGCCGACAGCGGGGTCTCGCTGTCGGCGAGGACCTTGCGGGTCACCGGCACCACGCGATGCTCGGCGGCCAGCGCGCGGAAGTCCTCCCGCGAGGTGGTGATCGCGAGGTCGGCCGTGGTCTGCACGGGTCAAGTGTCCCAGACGTGCCCCAGTGCCGACGACGACGCGGGCGTGAGCGGGCGGGTCAGCAGGATCGGCGACTGCGCCATGAACCGCGGTGTCCTGCCGCGATGCTCGTCGGCGGCGTGCACGGTGAACGGGTGCAGCACGTACATGTCGCCGGGTTCACCTGTGGCGTACACCACGGGACGAGCCGCGCTCGCGTCGTCGACGAGCCGGCCCATCTCGGCGAGTGCGACGGGTTCGGGACCGAGCACCTGAGCCACGTCGCGGTGTGAGCCCGACCTGATCCGCGTCGGTGCGTCATCCGGGCCCACGTCGGACAGCACGGTGAGCAACAGCACGGTCTGTGGGCGTCCGGTGACCACCCATCCCCCGTCGGCCTGCGGCGTGTTTGCGTCGATGTGCCATCCGCGGTCGTCGTCGGCCGGAGATACCGGGAAACGCACGGGGATGTTGCCCAGCGCGCCGCGCGGCGACCAACCCCCGGGACCGCAGATGCGGTCCAACGCCGCAGCCAGTTTCGGGCTTCGCATCAGTTCGCCGAACGGACCCGCGCCCGTCATGTCGCTGGCCCAGTAGACGGGCTTGAGCCATTTCTCGGGCTCGTCCGGCGACAAACCGAGCTGCTGCCACAGCGCAGTTCGCGCCGCATCCGCGACGCCCCGCGGAGCGGCCCCGTTGATCTTCAGATAGCCGTCGGTACAGAAGGCGTCGAGATCCAACATCGAGGCGAGGTTCTCACGGTAACCGCGTCCCGCACCAACGATTTTCGGTGGCCGAAACCGACGCAATGGTCGATCCGACTGCCAGAAATCAGCCAAAACGTCGGTCTGGTGGTCGCGCGGCGCGGTCGCGCGATCACTCGCGGCGTAGCGTGACCACCATGAAAAAGGGTGACCGAGTTGCCGAGTTCGAATTGCCGGACCAGTCGGGCACAGTGCGAAGCCTCAGCGAGTTACTCGCCGACGGCCCGATCGTGTTGTTCTTCTATCCCGCCGCGATGACACCTGGGTGCACCAAGGAGGCCTGCCACTTCCGCGATCTGGCCGCGGAGTTCGCCGCCGTCGGTGCCAAGCGCGTCGGAATCAGCACCGACGCGGTCGACAAGCAGGCGAAGTTCGCCGATAAGGAGCGGTTCGACTATCCGCTGCTGTCGGATGCCGACGGCGCCGTCGCAACGCAATTCGGCGTGAAGCGGGGTCTGCTCGGCAAGTTCATGCCTGTCAAGAGGACCACCTTCGTGATCGATTCCGACCGCACGATCCTGGCCGTGATCGCATCGGAGATCAGCATGGACAGCCACGCCGACAAGGCTCTCGAGGTGATGCGCCAGCGCCAGTCGGCATGACACCGGTTCTCGTCGTCAGCTGTCCTCCGGTGCGAGCAACACATCCGCGTCGAAGCAAGTGTGATCGCCCGTGTGGCAGGCCCCGCCGACCTGATCGACCTCCAGCAGCACCGTGTCGCCGTCGCAGTCGAGCCGCACCGAGTGGACGTATTGGGTGTGACCCGACGTCTCGCCCTTGACCCAGTGCTGTTGCCGAGAGCGCGAATAGTAAGTCCCGCGGCGGGTTTCCAGTGTGCGGGCCAGCGCGAGATCGTCCATCCAGGCCACCATCAGCACCTGCCCGGTACCGCGCTCCTGCACGACGGCGGTGATCAATCCGTTGGCGTCGCGTTTGAGTCGCGACGCGATTTCTGCATCGAGCGTCATCGCACGGTTATCCCTTCGGCCGCCATCGCCGCTTTCACCTCTGCGATGGTGAGCTCTCGGAAATGGAACACGCTGGCGGCCAATACCGCATCCGCCCCCGAGGCGATGGCGGGTGCGAAATGCTCGGGTGCCCCCGCACCGCCGCTGGCGATCACCGGCACGTTGACGGCTCCGCGAACCGCCTCGATCATCGGCAGATCGAAACCGGCCTTCGTGCCGTCGAAATCCATCGAGTTCAACAGGATCTCACCCACACCGAGTTCGGCGCCCCGCGTTGCCCATTCGACAGCATCGAACCCGGTTCCCCGGCGCCCGCCGTGGGTGGTGACCTCCCAGCCCGACGGCGTCGACTCCTGGTCCTGCGGCACCGTGCGGGCGTCGACCGACAGCACGATGCACTGTGAACCGAACTGCCGCGACAATTCGGCGAGGAGTTCCGGGCGGGCGATGGCCGCGGTGTTGACCGCGACCTTGTCCGCACCCGCGCGCAGCAGCACGTCCACGTCGGCCACCGAGCGCACCCCGCCGCCGACCGTCAACGGGATGAACACCTGCTCGGCGGTGCGTTTGACCACCTCGAGCATGGTCGCCCGCCCCGAGGAAGACGCCGTCACGTCGAGGAAGGTCAGTTCGTCGGCGCCCTCGGCATCGTAGGCCGCTGCCAACTCCACGGGATCGCCTGCGTCACGCAGATTTGCGAAGTTGACACCTTTGACCACACGGCCGTCATCGACATCCAGGCACGGGATGACCCGCACGGCCAGATCCTTGCCGTCCATCAGAAGTCCTTGGGATCGCCGACCGAACGAAGCAGATCGAGCAGTTCTTCGTGCACGCCGGGGCCGCCGGCGAGCGCCGACGGGCAGTCCACCGTCCACTCGTTGCCCGCGAGGTCGGTCACGACACCACCCACCGCGCGGATCAACGCCACACCCGCGGCGTGGTCCCACACGTGGCCACCGAAACTGATTGCGCCGCCGAGGATTGCGGCCGCCGTATAGGCCAGGTCGATGCCCGTGGCACCGTGCATGCGCATGCGTGAGCACTTGCGGCTGAGGCTCTCGATGACGGCGAGTCGGTAACGTCCCGGCACCCTGCCTCGGGAGTCGACGCTGAATGTGCTGACCCCAACCATCGAGTCGGACAGCGCTGCCCGGTCCAGCATCGGCAACTCGACGCCGTTGCTGCGCAAAGGCCCTCCGACCACGGCGGTGAACCGCTCCTTGGTGAAGGGAACCCACGTGAGTCCGGCCACCGGTTCTCCATCACGCACCAGGCCCAGCAGGATCGCCGCCATCGGCGAACCGGCGGCGTAGTTGAAGGTGCCGTCGATCGGATCGAGCACCCACACCAGCGGCGACTTGAGATCCGCGCCGCCGAATTCCTCGCCGTGCACCTCGATCCCGGTTCTGGCGGTCAACGCCTCGACGACCTGTCGTTCGATGGCCAGGTCCACCTCGGTGGCGAAGTCGTCGCCCTTCTTCTGCACCGCGGAATCAGCGCGGTGGCCGTCGATGAACGGGACGGCTGCATCGTCGAGGATCTGCGCGGCCTCGGCGACGAGAGCGTCGAGGTCGGCCGCATCGAGGGCCATTACCCCTCCACCGCGGCCAGGGCCTCGGGCAGGGTGAACCGACCGGCGTACAACGCTTTTCCGACGATCGCCCCTTCGACTCCTCGGTCGGTCAGTGTGGCGATCGCCTGCAGGTCGTCGAGGCTCGATACGCCCCCGGACGCGATCACCGGCGCGTCGGTGCGGTCGGTCACCTGCAACAGCAGTTCGAGGTTGGGCCCCTTGAGCGTACCGTCCTTGGTGACGTCGGTGACGACGAAGCGCGAACAGCCTTCTCGGTCAAGCCGTTCCAGGACGTCCCAGAGGTCTCCGCCGTCGGTCTCCCATCCCCGGCCGCGGAGGCGGTGGTCTCCGTCCACGATCTTCACGTCCAGTCCGACCGCGACCTTCTCGCCGTGTTCGGCGACGACCTTCGCGCACCACTGCGGGTTCTCCAGCGCCGCGGTGCCGAGGTTCACGCGGGCACAGCCGGTGGCGAGCGCCGCCGACAGTGACTCGTCGTCACGGATGCCACCGGACAACTCGACCGCCACGTCGAGCTTGCCAACCACCTCGGCCAGCAACTCTCGGTTGCTTCCCCGGCCGAACGCGGCGTCGAGATCGACGAGGTGAATCCACTCCGCGCCGTCACGCTGCCACGTCAGCGCGGCCTCCAGCGCGGAGCCGTATTCGGTCTCACTGCCGGCCTGGCCCTGCACCAGGCGCACAGCGCGGCCCGCGACCACATCGACGGCGGGCAGAAGAATCAAACGTTTCGGCACCGTGGTGGTCTCCTCTTCGCGCGAGCGCTCATCGGTGGTCAACCTAATGCCTTCACCCAGTTGGCGAGTAACGCGGCACCGGCGTCGCCGCTCTTCTCGGGGTGGAACTGCGTGGCAGACAGGGGCCCGTCCTCGACGGCGGCCAGGAACGGCACGTGGTGCGTGGCCCATGTCAGTTTCGCGGCCGGTTCGCCCTCCCATTGTTGGGCGGCGTACGAGTGCACGAAATAAAAGCGGGTGTCCGCCTCCATCCCGGCGAACAATGTGCTGGCTTCGGGGGCGTCGACCACGTTCCAGCCCATGTGCGGGATCACCGGCGCGTCGAGTCGCACCACCGCACCGGGCCATTGGCCGCAGCCTGTGGTCTCGACCCCGAACTCCACGCCGCGGGAGAACAGGATCTGCATACCGACACAGACGCCGAGCACGGGACGCCCGGCGGCCACCCGGCCGGCGATCAGCTTCGGGCCGTCGATCTTGCGCAGGCCGGCCATGCACGCCTCGAAGGCGCCGACGCCGGGCACCACGAGGCCGTCGGCGTTCATCGCGGCATCGGCGTCGGATGTCACCGTGACGTCGGCACCGACGCGCTCCAGGGCGCGTTGAGCGGATCTGAGGTTGCCCGAACCATAGTCCAGGATCACGACTTTGGTCGTCACAGAGTGCCTTTCGTCGACGGCACACCGGTCACCCGCGGGTCGTACTCGACAGCTTGGCGCAGCGCGCGTGCGACGGCCTTGTACTGCGCCTCGGTGATGTGGTGGGGGTCGCGTCCGTAGATCGTGCGTACGTGCAGCGCGATGCGCGCATTCATCGCCACCGACTCGAACACGTGCCTATTGACCACAGTGTGGTACGGCGCCGAGGAACCGGCGATCGTGAAGTGCAGCATGTGATCCGGTTCGCCGGTGTGCACGCAGTACGCCCGGCCCGATACGTCGACGGCGGCGTGCGCGAGCGTCTCGTCCATCGGGATCCACGCGTCACCAAACCGGCGGATACCCTTCTTGTCGCCCAGCGCCTGCCCGAGTGCCTGCCCCAGCACGATCGCGGTGTCCTCGATGGTGTGGTGGCCTTCGATCTCGACGTCACCCTTGGCCCGCACGGTCAGGTCGAAACTCGCGTGACTGCCGAGGGCGGTCAGCATGTGGTCGAAAAACGGCACACCGGTGTCGACGTGCACCTGCCCGGTGCCGTCCAGGTTCAGTTCGACGACGATGTCGGACTCTTTGGTCTTGCGCTCGATCGTCGCGCGGCGGGGTTCGTTCACGGTGCTCCTACTGGGGATAGTTCGGTCGCGGCCAGGCGGGCGCTGGCGGCCAGCAGCGCGTCGTTCTCCTCGGCCAGGCCGGTGGTGGCGCGCAGATAGCCGGGGATGCCGACGTCGCGCACGAGGATGCCTTCGTCCAGGTAACGCTCCCAGGTCGCGGGGGCGTCGGCGAACTCACCGAACAACACGAAGTTGGCGTCGCTGTCGATCACTCGGAAACCCATCTCCGACAGGGCTTCTGTGACGCGGTTGCGTTCGGCAATGAGAGTGGCGACGCTGCCGAGGGTGTCGTCGGCGTGGCGCAGTGCGGCGCGGGCGGCGGCCTGCGTCACCGACGACAGGTGGTACGGCAGGCGGACGAGCAGCATCGCCTCGATCACCGCGGGTGCGGCGATCAGATACCCGAGTCGGCCGCCCGCGAACGCGAACGCCTTGCTCATCGTGCGGGTGACCACCAGGCGAGTCGGATACTCGCCGATCAGGCGCACCGCGCTGGGCTGTGACGAGAACTCGCCGTAGGCCTCGTCAACGATCATCATGCCGGCGCTCATCGCGTCGAGCAGCCGGCGGAGATCGTCAAGCGGAACGCTCTGTCCCGAAGGGTTGTTCGGGCTCGCGATGAAGACGATGTCGGGGTTGTGTTCCTTGATCGCGTGCACCGCCACGTCGATGTCGAGGCTGAAGTCATCGGCCCGATTGGCCACCAGCCACTGGGTCTGCGTGCCATCGGAGATGATCGGGTGCATCGAGTAGGAGGGCACGAATCCGATCGCGCTGCGCCCGGGCCCGCCGAAGGCCTGCAGGAGTTGCTGCAGGATCTCGTTGGAACCGTTCGCCGCCCAGAGGTTCTCAACGGTCAGCGGAGTTCGGGTCTGCGCCGAGAGGTAGGCGGCCAGATCGGTGCGCAGCGCCACCGCATCACGGTCCGGGTACCGGTGCAGCTCCCTCGAGACCGCGGCGACGGACGCCGTCAGATCGTCGATCAGCGCCTGGGTCGGCGGATGCGGGTTCTCGTTGGTGTTCAACCGCACCGGAACGTCCAGTTGAGGTGCGCCGTACGGTGATTTACCGCGCAGATCGGCCCGCAGCGGCAGATCGTCGAGTGTCGCCTTCTTTCCGAGCGTCACCTTTCGAACCTCCGCCGCACCGCTTCGCCGTGCGCGGGCAGATTCTCGGCTTCGGCAAGAGTAATCACGTAGCCGGAAACGTCTTTCAGAGCTGCCTCGTCGTAATCGACGACGTGGATACCGCGCAGGAACGTCTGCACCGACAACCCGCTGGAGTGACGGGCACAGCCCGCGGTGGGCAGCACGTGGTTGGATCCCGCACAGTAGTCACCGAGGCTGACCGGTGCATACGGGCCGACGAAAATGGCGCCAGCGGAACGGATTCGACCGGCCACCTCGCGTGCGTCGAGGGTCTGGATCTCGAGGTGCTCGGCGGCGTAGGCGTTCACGGTTCGGATGCCTGCCTCGAGATCGTCGACGAGCACGGTGGCGGACTGCTTGCCGCCCAGCGCGGCGGTGACCCGCTCGCGGTGCACCGTCGTCTGTAGCTGGTTGGCCAACTCGCGGTCGGTCGCGTCGGCCAACCCGACGCTCGGGGTGACCAGCACGCTGGCCGCCATCTCGTCGTGTTCGGCCTGGCTGATCAGGTCCGCGGCGACGTGGGTGGGGTCGGCGGTGTGGTCGGCCAGGATCGCGATTTCGGTGGGTCCGGCTTCGGCGTCGATGCCGACCTGCGAGCGGCAGATGCGCTTGGCGGCGGTGACGTAGATGTTGCCCGGGCCGGTGATCATGTCGACCGGCGCAAGTTCGGCGCCGTCGGTGTCGGCGCCGCCGTAGGCCAGCAGCGCGATGGACTGCGCCCCGCCGACCGCCCAGACCTCGTCGACGCCCAGCAGCGCGGCGGCGGCCAGGATGGTCGGGTGCGGCAGGCCGCCGAACTCCGCCTGCGGCGGGCTGGCGATCACCAGCGAGTCGACACCCGCGGTCTGCGCAGGCACGACGTTCATCACGACGCTGGATGGGTAGACCGCGTTGCCGCCGGGCACGTACAGGCCGACGCGCTCGACCGGTACCCAACGTTCGGTGACCGTGGCGCCCGGGGCGAGCGTCGTCGTCGTATCGATACGGCGCTGGTCGGCGTGGACCGCGCGGGCGCGTTCGATGGCGACCTCGAGCGCGGCGCGGACATCGGTGGGCAGTTCGGCGAGGGCCTTCTGCAGCTCAGAAGCCGGTACGCGAACCTGCGCGGGGCGCACACCGTCGAACGATTCGCCGTATTCCAGCGCCGCCTCGGCTCCGCGTGCGGCGACCGCGTCGACGATCGGGCGCACCTTTGGCACCACCGTGTCCACGTCCACGCCGCCGCGCGGCAGGGCGGATCGCAAGCGCGCGGCAGAAAGCTGCGCACCCCGCAGATCGATGCGGGCGATCGGGCCCGGCGATAGATTCACGGTGTCCATTCTCCCAGAGCAGACCAAATTGGTTATGGAGGCACCATGCGAGCCAGCGAGCACCCGAATAACGCGCCCGGCGTGCCTATGGTGTTTCCGCCGTGGTTTGAGAACCTGCAGGTCAAGTACCTGAATAGAATGATCAGACCGCTTTCTCGACTGATGCCCGGGATGGCGATGATCAAACACCGCGGCCGCAAATCCGGAAAACCGTACGAGACGATCGTCACTGCCTATCGCAAGGGAAACACCGCGGCCGTCGCACTCGGGCACGGGAAAACCGACTGGGTGAAGAACGTGCTGGCCGCCGGCGAGGCAGACCTACGCCATGCCCGCCGGGACTTGCATCTGGTCAACCCGCGGATCGTGCCGGCCGGTGGCGACACGGACGGGCTTCCGTTCATGGCCCGCCTTCAAGGCAAGAAGATGGGAATCTTCGTCGCCGATATCGCCTGAGCTACAACCGGCTGAACACCGTCTTGCCCGTCATACTCGGCCACGCCTGCGGCGCCTCCTCCCACGGCACCACACGTTCGACGGCAGGCAAAAGGTCCTGCCCGGCAGACAGTTCCAACACCTCCGGCAGTACCGCGCGAGCATTGACCCGCCCGGTGACGAAGCGCACGCCGCGGGTGTACATCGACAGCAGCGGCATGTCCACCGCGCCCTGGTAGTAGATGCCGGTGTCCGTGCACACTCCGTCCGGCCAGGTCGCCCGCAGAGTCGCCGCCAACAGCGCCGGGTCCGCCGACGTGTGCACCGTCACCGGATACGGTTCGGCGGTCTTGTCGGGCTTCTCGCGGTCGTGCACGGTCGCGCCCAACTTCTCGGCCGCCGCGAGCCGATGCGGGTCGGTGTCGACGTAGTCGACGTGCACACCGGCCGCGGCTGCCGTCGCCGCCGCGTACAAGCCGATCGACAGCCGCCCGATGACCAGCACCCTGCGGTCGGCCGGTGAAAGCAGAGCAAGCTCCTCGCGATACGGCCCGACACCGCGCCAACCGTCGGGGATGTTGTCCGACATCGAAGCAACGGCAACAGGGTCGGCGCCATCGGGCAACGGCACGAGCATCGCGTCGGCATAGGGCACCAGCACCAGGTCCGCCATGAAACCCCCGCCGTCGAGACCCGACAGCGGCGCCATCCCATATGTCGCCATCAGCGGTAAGGCCGCACACGATCCGGTCGCTCCGCGCAGACACGCACTGCACTCACCGCAGCTGATCTGGAACGGCACGACGACCCGCGCACCGACCGCAACGCTGCGGACGTCGTCGCCGATCGCGACCACCTCGGCTACTCCCTCATGTCCGACCGCATGACCGGGCGGCATCGGGAGCCGACCCTGCACCACCGCCACGTCGAGGTCGCAGCACGCCACGGCGATTGGCCTGACGAGCGCCTGGCCCGGACCGGCGAGGTGGGGATCGGGCGCCTCGCGCCACGCGTATGTACCGGCGTCTTCGAGCATCAGCTGTTGCATGGTCGGCCCCTTCTTTAGTGATCGCTCAACTATTCTTGAGTGATCTTTCTAGTAAAGTCAAGGCATGCCTCGCCCGGATCGCAGCCGCACCGCCCTGATCGATACCGCGGCGCTGCTGTTCCGCAGGCAGGGCTACGCCGCGACCGGCGTCAACCAGATCCTCGAGCTCGCCGACGTCAAAGCGGGATCGCTGTACCACCACTTCCCCGAGGGCAAGCAGCAGTTGGCGGCCGCCGTGGTAGAGCGCGTCGGCGCGGACATCGAGCAGCGACTGCGGGATCTGCTGGCCGCCGGCTCCCCCGTACCCGACCTCATCGACGGCTGGATCGACCTGATGGCCTTGGGACTGACCTCCGATCCACGCGACGGCTGCCCGATCGAACCGATCGCCACCGAGTCGGTCGACGCCAGCGCACTGATTCGGCAGGCGTCGGCAACGGCCTTCGCCGGCTGGCGCCGGGCCATCGCGGACCGGCTGCACGCCGACGGGTGGGCACAGGACGACGCCGAGCAGACTGCGCTGGCGTTGATAGCACTCATCGAGGGTGCGTTGATACTCGCCCGGATCGCGGGTGATACCACCGCCCTCGACTCCGCGAAAGTCGCCGCCAGGACGCTGTTGAGCCGGTGAGCTACTTGCAGAGCTCGGTGATGCTCTTGTTCTGCGCGTCGGCGTCGGACAGCCGCTTCGTTTGCGCCGGATCATCATTGGGCACTCCGGCCGTAGCGTTGGCGCCGATGTCCATCAGACTGTTCGCGAACTCCTCGACTTTCTCCGCGAGCACCACCGGGGTCGCCGGATCGAGCCGGTCCAGCAGGTACTGACCTCCGTCGTACAACGAGATGCGCGCATTGGCGGCCACCGCCTGCGCGCCGGTGACGTCCTGTGGACCGCCTTCGGGTTGCATGTTCGTGTTGAGCGTGATGCCCTTGCGGACGACGTCGGCGGCGCTACAGATCTTGGTCTTGGCCTCGGCGACCTGAGTCGAATCGTATTCAGGCTCAGACGCGCTGGTCTTGTAGAGCGTCCATCCGGCGAGCGCCAAAGCGACGACGGCTACAACCAGGCTGACGACGACCAACAAAGTGAGGCGCCGCGACGAATCCTCATCCACGCGACCGATGCTATCGGGCCATTCAGATATCGAGCCCGATATCGAGCACCCGCACCGAGTGCGTGAGCGCCCCCACCGCGAGATAGTCGACACCCGTTCCCGCGTAATCCGCTGCGCTTTCCAGCGACAGCCCGCCCGACGATTCCAGTTTGGTCGCAGGCGAGCGAGAGTCGCGGCGCTGCACCGCGATCTGCGTCTGCCATACGGGAAAGTTGTCGAGCAGCACGAGTTCGACATTCTCGGCCAGCACTTCGTCGAGTTGCTCGAGGGAGTCGACCTCGACCTCACATTCGAGCTCCGGCGCGGACGCGCGCACCGCCCGCAGTGCCGCCACCACCGACCCCGCGGCCGCAACGTGGTTGTCCTTGATCAGCGCCGCGTCCCCGAGCCCCATGCGGTGGTTGATCCCTCCGCCGACGCGCACCGCGTACTTCTGCAGTGCGCGCAAGCCCGGCAACGTCTTACGGGTGTCGCGGATCTTCGCCGCGCTCCCGGAGACGGCCTCGACCCACGTCGCGGTCGCGGTCGCGATGCCCGACAGGTGACAAACCAGGTTCAGCGTGGTGCGCTCAGCGGTCAACAGCCCCTGGGTGGGGGCTTCGACCGTGAGCACGACACCGCCCGGTTCGAGCCGGGCACCGTCCTCGACGCGATGCTTGACCAGGTAGTTATCGCAACCGATCACCTCGTCGAACGCGAGAAGTGCGATGTCCACACCCGCGATCACACCGGCCTCCCGGACCACCATGGACGCTGTGGTCCTGGCGTCGGCGGGCACCGTCGCCAGCGTGGTGACATCGGGTCCGTACCGCAGATCCTCTTCGAGCGCACGAGCGATGACGCTGCGAGCCTCAGTGAGCTCGTCGGCGGTCAGCTCCATCAGCAGCACGCTCCTGCTGGGACCAGCGTGCGTGCCCGGACGGGGTCGGTGCCCGGGTAGTCGCGGCGATGATGGCAGCCCCGAGATTCAGTCCGGGCCAACGCACCCGCGGCGACCGCCACCGCAGCGGTGGTCAGCGCGGCGTCCTCGAAGTCGGCGCGCGAGCCGATCACCTCGGGTGGCGCGGTGTCGAGTTCCTTGGCCAGGATGCGCAGGCCGTCGGCGTCGCGGACCACCCCGGCGTTCTTGGTCATCGCGCGCTGCAGATCGGCACGGGGCAGCGCACGCCGCACCACCGGCTCCGGAGGCCGCGCCGTCACCGGCCCAGCGGCCAAAGCGTATGCGGTGGCGGCCTTTCCGGCTCTGTCTCCGACGACGAGCCCCTCGAGCAGGCTGTTCGACGCCAGCCTGTTCGCACCATGCATACCCGTGCACGCCACCTCGCCCGCGGCGAACAGACCCGCGAGCTCGGTGCGCCCGTGCACATCGGTCACCACACCACCGCAGCTGTAGTGCGCCCCCGGTAGCACGGGAATGGCCTCGAGCGTGGGATCGATACCGGCCGCTCGGCATGCCGCGGTCACCGTCGGGAACCGTCTCTCGAAGTTGGCGATTCGCCGCGCGTCGAGGAACACGCAGGGCGCGCCCGTCTGCTCGATGCGGGCCTGGATCGCCGCGGCAACCACGTCGCGCGGCGCCAGGTCGCCCATCGGGTGAATACCCTCGGTGACCGAACGACCTTGCGAGTCAACGAGTATCGCGCCCTCACCGCGGACGGCCTCGGTGATCAGCGGACGCCTGCCCGCATTGTCTCCGTCGAAGAGCATGGTGGGGTGGAATTGGATGAACTCGATGTCGCTGACCGGAACTCCGGCCCATATGGCCAACGCGACACCGTCTGCCGTCGACCCATCGGGATTGGTTGTCGCCGAGTACAGATGGCCCAGCCCCCCGGTCGCGAGGATCACCGACGGCGCGTGCACCACGCCGAACCCGTCGTCGTTGAGCACCAGCACACCGGTGACCGCTCCGGCGTCGTGCAGGATCTCCACCGCGACGTGGTTGGGTCGGATGTCCAGCGTGGCCGCGGCGACGTTGAGGGTTCGCTGTACCTCGGCGCCGGTCGCGTCGCCACCGGCGTGGATGATCCGGCGTCGGGAATGCCCTCCCTCACGGGTCAGTGACCATGTCCCCGGCGTCGACTCATCGAATTGTGCACCGTGTTCGACCAGTTCGGCGACCGCGCGGTACCCGTCGGCCACGATCGAGCGCACGGCGTCGGGATCACACAGTCCCGCGCCCGCGGCAAGCGTGTCGGCGATGTGCGCCTCGATCGAGTCGCCGTCCTCGCGCAGAGCGTCGGGCAGCACAACGGCGATCCCGCCCTGGGCGTAGAACGTCGCGGTGTCACCGGTCTTGCTGAGCACCACGACTTTTCGGCCAGCGCGCTGTGCGGCGAGGGCTGCCACCAGGCCGGCCACACCGGTCCCGATGACCACGACGTCGGCGCGCTGCTGCCAATGACCGGCCCACCTGCCGGCGCCGCAAGCCGCCGGACGCGTCATTCTCCGCCGCCGGGCTGGCCGATCGCGATCATGCGTTGCACGCTGGCCCGAGCCAGCCGTGCGGTCTCGGGATCGACGTGCACCTCGTCCTTGCCCTCCATAAGGCAGCGCAGCAGCGCGGCGGGGGTGATCATCTTCATGAACCGGCAGGACGCTCGGTCGTTGACAGCCATGAAGTCCACACCCGGCGCGGCGCGGCGCAACTGGTGCAGCATCCCCACCTCCGTGGCGACCAGCACCTGCTGTGCGCCGGTCTCGCGCGCGGCGTCCAGCATGCCGCCCGTCGACAGGATCTTGACGCGGTCCTCCGGGAAGGCGCCCTCGCCGGCGAGGTACAGCGCCGATGTCGCGCAACCGCATTCGGGATGAACGAACAGCTCGGCGTCCGGGTGAGAGCGAGCCTGGTCGGCAAGCTCGTCGCCGTTGATCCCGGCGTGCACGTGACACTCGCCCGCCCACACGTGCAGGTTCTTACGTCCGGTGACGCGCCGGACGTGCGCACCGAGGAACTGGTCCGGGCAGAACAGCACCTCGCAGTCTTCGGGTATCGACGCCACCACCTCGACGGCGTTCGACGATGTGCAGCAGATGTCGGTCTCGGCCTTCACCGCCGCGGTGGTGTTGACGTAGGACACCACGACCGCGCCGGGATGCTCGGCCTTCCACGCGCGCAGCTCGTCGGCGGTGATGGAGTCGGCGAGCGAACAGCCGGCTCGCTGGTCCGGGATGAGCACCGTCTTGTCCGGTGACAGGATCTTGGCCGTTTCGGCCATGAAGTGCACGCCGCAGAACACGATGGTGTCCTCGGGCACTTCGGCGGCGATCCGCGACAGCGCCAGCGAGTCACCGACGTGATCGGCGACGTCCTGGATGGCGGGCAACTGGTAGTTGTGCGCCAGCAGCGTCGCGCCCCGCAGATCGGCAAGGCGACGAACCTCGGCGGCCCACTCCTCGTCGCCGTCGACCCCGGAGAAACCGGTGGGACCGTCGACGATGCGGCTCGAGAGGTTGTCTGCGGGCATCCGGTCCAGAACCGTCATGGCCGCCTCCTTCGTCCAAATCGAGTTTTCGACTTACAATCGAAAACATGGCACATACTAGCACCGCCCACGAGGTGCTCGCCGCCGTGTTCCAGGTTCGCGAAGCCGCTCACGGGGACACCGACCGGAAACCAGCACTTCACGTGCTGTTGTGGCAGCGCGCACTCGATCCGCAACGCGGAAATTGGTCCCTTCCCGGCGGACGTCTCGGCGACGACGAGGACCTGACCAGCTCGGTACGCCGTCAACTGGCCGAGAAAGTGGACCTACGTGAGCTTGCCCACCTCGAGCAGCTCGCGGTGTTCTCCGATCCCTATCGAGTCCCCGGCGATCGGACGATCGCGTCGACCTTCCTCGGGCTGGTGCCCTCCCCCGCCGTTCCGGAGTTGCCGCCGGACACGCGCTGGCATCCGGTCAACGATCTGCCGCCGATGGCATTCGACCACGGCACCATGGTCGAGCACGCGCGCACCAGGCTCGTCGCCAAACTCTCCTACACCAACATCGGTTTCGCCCTGGCACCAACAGAATTCGCGATATCGGCATTGCGGGACATCTACAGCGCCGCGCTCGGCCACCACGTCGACGCCACCAATCTGCAACGCGTGCTCGAACGCCGCAATGTCATCACCCGCACGGGCACCACGGCGCGGTCCGGTCGCAGCGGCGGCCGCCCGGCGGCGCTGTACCGGTTCACCGAGTCGCGCTACCGCGTGACCGACGAGTTCGCCGCACTGCGCCCGCCCGGGTGAGTCGACTGGATTCTTAACGGTTCCTTAAGTAAGAATGGCCGAATGTCTCTGGGCAATGCCGCGCCAGCATCAGGTGCCGAGTGGATCGGGCACGTACCCCACCAGGACCTGGCGCGCGGCTCCCGCCCGCTGCGTCCCGACGACGACCCGTTCTATGAGCCCCCGAGCGGCTTTCAGCACGCCGAACCGGGCACGGTGCTGCGCAGCCGCGATGTCGAGCTGGCCTTTTTCGGCCTGATTCCGCAGAAGTTCACCGCGACGCAGCTGCTGTACCGCACCACCGACATGAACGGTGCGGCGGAAGCCACCGTGACCACGGTGATCGTGCCCGCCGAGCGGACGAATCGCGACGTCATACCGGTGATCTCCTACCAGTGCGCGATCGACGCGGTATCCTCGCGCTGCTTCCCGTCCTACGCGCTGCGCCGCAAGGCGCTGGCTCCCGGCGCGCTCGCGCAGCTGGAGTTCCTGCTGATCGCCGCCGCGCTCGCCGAAGGGTGGGCCGTTTCGGTGCCCGACCACGAGGGCGCGCACGGACTGTGGGGCACGCCGTACGAGCCGGGATACCGCATTCTCGACGGCCTACGTGCGGCTGTGAGCTGCGAACGGCTCGCGCTGGACGAATCGGCGCCGATCGGGCTCTGGGGTTACTCAGGCGGCGGGCTGGCGTCGGCATGGGCGGCCGAGATGCACAGCCAGTACGCCCCTGAGCTCAATATCGTCGGCGCCGTGCTCGGCTCGCCCGTCGGCGACCTCGGACACGCCTACCGGCGGCTCAACGGCAGCCTGTACTCGGGCCTGCCCGCGATGGTGGTGGCCGCGCTGAGCCACGTCTATCCGGACCTGGACCGGGTCATCCAGGAGCACGCCACCGACGCCGGCAAGGCGATGTTGATGCGCATCCAGGACATGACCACCGCCCAGGCTGTGCTGCGGTTCGCGGGCATGGACATGGGCAAGCTGGTCGACCGGCCGTTGAACGAGATCCTCGATATGCCCGAGGTCAAGCACGTCTTCGACAGCATCAAGCTGGGCACCGCGGTGCCAACCCCGCCCGTGCTGATCGTGCAGGCCGTCCACGACAGGATCGTCTCGGTCGACGACATCGACGAGCTCAGCGAGATCTACCGCAGTGGTGGCGCATCGGTGACCTATCACCGCGACATGTTCAGCGAACACATGTTGTTGCACCCGATGTCGTCGCCGATGGCGCTGCGCTGGCTGATCGACCGGTTCGACGGTAAGCCGTTGTCGGAGCATCTGGTCCGCACGACCTGGCCGACGCTGCTGAACCCGATGACCTATGTCGGAATGACGCGGCTGGTCCGCATCGCGTTCAAGGTGATGACGGGCCGGAAGGTGGAGCGCTCTCCGCTGTGACGTCCGCCGCGGCCGGCGGGGGCACGAACGCAGGCACCTCGACGGGCGGCCAGGCACCCAGATCGTCGCGCGCGGTGGACACCGCGGCCAGCGAGTAGACGAGCGCGGCGACCGCGGCGGGAAACAGTATGGTCAGCACCGCCTGTATCGGGGATGGCCCGAAGAAGACCGGCGGCGCCTCCACGACGTAGTACACGCGGTTCTCGGGTGTCACCGGTGCGGCGGCCATGTCGATAGTCCCGTAGCGCAGGCGCACCAAGAGCGCCCCGACACCGGCGGCCACGCCCGCGGCGAGCATGCCTCCCGTCGCCAGTGCCGCGGTCATCACCGGTCCGCGGTGCGCGCGCCACTGCCACACGGCCACCGCGGCGATGGCCCCCACGACGCAGAGCATGCCGACCAGCAGGAAAGCCGCCACGAAGAAATGGTCGCTTTCGTTGCCCAGGTGTGCGCGGACGCGGTCACCGTCGCGTGTCAGCGCCACGACACCGTGGACAGGCGGCGCCAGAAAGGCCCACAGAGCGCCGACCAGCGCACCGGCCGCCGCGAGTGCCGCGACAACCGTCAGAGCTGCGCGGGTACGTGAGAATCGTGGCGGGGCAACGTCGTTCATCGCTGTTCCAGATCTTTGGAATCGGTTAGCCCGTGCCGTGAGCACTTGGCCGACCAGCCGTCGGGGCGCACTTGCACGATCATCCGCCTGCCGCATTCGGCGCAGAACCGGGGCGGCTCCAGACCCAGCTGGGCCGCGGTCGGCACAGCGGTGCCGTCGGGCTCGCCGGTGTAGACGTTGAACGCCATACTTCTACGTTCTACCGGCCGGCCTCAGAGACTGGCATTGAGCGCCTTGATCGGCATCTGCAGATCGTCGAGTAGTTCGAGGTCGGACTCGGCGGGCCGGCCCAGTGTGGTCAGGTAGTTGCCGACGATGACGGCGTTGATCCCGCCGAGAATGCCCTTCTTGGCGCCGAGGTCGCCGAGGGTGATCTCCCGGCCGCCGGCGAAGCGCAACATGGTGCGGGGCAGCGCAAGGCGGAAGGCCGCGACGGCCCGCAGCGCATCGGCAGCAGGTAGCACGTCGAGGTCGCCGAACGGGGTGCCCGGCCGGGGGTTGAGGAAGTTCAGCGGCACCTCGTGCGGATCGAGTTCAGCCAGGTTGGCGGCGAATTCGGCCCGCTGTTCGAGGGTTTCGCCCATACCGAGAATTCCGCCGCAGCACACCTCCATGCCGGCCTCGCGGACCATTTGCAGGGTGTCCCAACGCTCTTCCCACGTGTGCGTGGTGACGACGTTGGTGAAGAACGACCGCGCGGTCTCGAGGTTGTGGTTGTAGCGGTGCACGCCCATCTCGGCGAGCTGCTCGACCTGTTCGGAGGTCAACATGCCCAGCGAGCAGGCGATCTGGATGTCGACCTCGTTGCGGATCGCCTCGATGCCGGCGGCGACCTGTGCCAGCAGCCGTTCGTCGGGTCCGCGCACGGCGGCCACGATGCAGAACTCGGTCGCGCCGGTCTTCGCGGTCTGCTTGGCCGCCTCGACCAGGCTCGGCACGTCCAGCCATGCGCTTCGCACGGGTGAGGCGAAAAGTCCTGACTGCGAACAGAAGTGACAGTCCTCGGGGCAGCCGCCGGTCTTGAGGCTGATGATGCCCTCGACCTCTACGTCGGGGCCGCACCACGCCATGCGCACCTCGTGCGCCAACGCGAGCAGGTCGTCGAGTCGATCATCCGGCAACTGCAGCACCTGCAGCGTCTGGTCCTGGTTCAGGCCTTCGCCGCGCTCGAGCACCTGCTCGCGGGCCACTGCCAGAATGTCGCTCACTGATCACCTCTCGGTACTTGCACACGTCGGCGAGCCGACAATTGAACACGTCGGCGGGCCGACAATTGAACACGTCGGCGGGCCGACAATTGAACACGTCGGCGGGCCGACAATTGAACACGTCGGCGGGCCGACAATTGAACGCTGTTCAGGTTAGGGTACGGCCGTGCAGCTTCACAAACGCGACGTGGTGGCCGCGGCGGCGACACTGTTGGACAGCTACGGTCTGGCCGACCTGACCATGCGGCGGCTGGCACGCGAGCTCGAGGTCTCCCCCGGCGCGCTGTACTGGCACTTCACCAGCAAGCAGGAGCTGCTGGGTGCGGTCGCCGACCGGATCCTCGAGCCCGTCGGTGACGCCGCCGGGGCCTGGCGGGAGCGGGTGTCGAGTGTCTGTGTGGCGCTGCGCGATGCGCTGTTGTCGCATACCGACGGCGCCGAGCTGGTGTCGGCCAGCTTCGCGGCCGGTCAGTCGACCGCGATGGCACGGATCCTCGAACGGCTCACCGAGGCCGCCCGCGACGCCGGTGTGCCCGACGGCCACGCCGAGCTGGCCGCCCGCACCGTCGTCTATTACGTGCTGGGCTTCACCGTCGACGAGCAGTCGCGGCTGCAGTGGGATGCCGCCGGCGCCGACCTGCCAGGCGACCAGTCGGTGTTGACCGAAGATGCGTCCGCCCGGTTCCGCTTCGGGGTGGGCCTGCTCGTCAGCGGAATCCGCGGCAGACAAGATCAACCGGTCTAGAAGCCCCGGTAATTCTCGACGTCGTTCATCCACCGAGGATCGCCGGCGTCTATCGATGCGGTAAGGGCCCACATTCGAACCCCCTCGTCGTGCCCGCCCACCATCGCAAAGCCGAGCTGGCGGTGCGTTTCGCTTGGCCCGGGTCGAATGAGTACCTCGACGATCTTGTTCGGGCGGCCCTCGGCTGTCACTCCGGCGAATTCACCTTGGTCGTAGATCGGGCTCTCATGTACGACGACGTTGTCGGCTTTGGGCGCTTCATTACCGCTTCCGACAAGAGATTCCACATCCGGGTAGGTGTGGGCCGGGTCCATCTTCAAAACGGGGGCGTACACGCACGAGAGCAGATTCTCGCCTTCGTCGGTGGGCGCCGACTTCTCGGCATAGTCGACCACGGTCAGATAGGTGTTGACGATAGCCTGGCCCGTGGCGTTCGCATCGTCGAGGGCCGCAAACGGTACGGGTGGCTTCTGACGCGAACCTCCGGAGTCGTCGAGCGCGGCGCGCCACTTGTCGCGCCAAGCGGCAGCATGCTCGGAGATGTAGGGCACGCACCGGTCGATCCGGTCGGAGTAGCTCAACTTCATGAACTCCGAGTGCGCCGAGTCGATGGTCGTTGGCGGCGGACTCGGGTGATAGAAGAAATTCATGATCAGCGATGTGCCGCCGACTACGGCGCCGATGATGGCGATCGCCGTCGTCGTCCACCAATGGTGGCGGCCCGGACTCCAACCCGAAGTCCCGGCATCCTCGTCCGATTGCTTGGCCACCGAGGCGTAAGTTACCGGACTGACCGCCGCGAAATGGCAGATCAGCAGTGATGTCGTAGCACTCGGCTAGCGTTCCGTACGTGATCACCGTCGACGATGTGCGACGCACCACCGCGACGCTGCCCCGGTCGTCCGAGGCGGTGGTCCGCGACCGCATCAGGTTCCGGGTCGGGCGCCTCGTCTACGCCGCGTTCTCGCGCGACGAGACGGTGATGGGCGTCGCCTTTCCCAAGGAGGAGCGGGCCGCGATGGTGGCCGCCGAGCCCGACAAGTTCGCGCTGCCACGCCAGTCGGAGATGCGGTTCAACTGGATACATGTCCGGCTCGACGCGATCAGTCACAACGAACTTCGCGAGCTGATAATCGACGGTTGGCAGATGTGCGTGCCGAAAAGCGTTGGCGCAACGGTCAGCTGATCGGATACTCGACCCGGTTATCGCCGTCCCAGTGACGCAGGCCGGTCACCGCACCCCGTATGTCGCGGCCCACCGACTTGAGTGTCAGCGCCGCAGGCAGCTTGTCGGGCGCCACGCGACGCGCCAACGTCACATGCGGTGTCCACTGCCCCGGATCGGCATGGCTCAGTACGCCGTTGGGCATGTGCGACAGGCACAACTCATGCACTCGGCGATGCAACGCCAGCAGTTCTTCGGAGGGCACCACCAGCCGCACCAGCGTGAAGACGCGACTGCCGAACAGCATCGGCGCCCCGATGGTGCAGTCCAGCGGCAGCCGCTTCAGCACCGGACGTAGCGCGGTGTTGGCCGCCTCGTCGAGGCTCTCGGCGACGGTCACCGTGACATGCGGCCGATTGCTCGGCGACGTGTTGCTCGCCTGACTGCGGATCCCGGCGCGTGTCAGGTCATCCCAGACACCGCGGATCTTGGCATCCGTGTCCGGGTCGAAGACCAACTCGACCGAATGCACCATGTCTAGACCAGCCTTTCGATCCACGCGGAATCGAAGGCGTCGCCGCTCATGCGCTCGAAATCGCATGCGGTCAGCGCGCCGGCACCCGCAGGCAGAATCCCCCGCACGGGAGCCAGCTCTGCCAGCGCCGCGCGGTTGCCCTGCTCGGCGACACCCGGCGACGACGGCCACGCGCCGATCACCAGGCCGGCACACGGAATACCTTCGTGTGCAAGCGCTTCCAGTGTCAGCGCGGTGTGGTTGAGCGTGCCGAGCCCGGCCCCGACGACCACCAACACCGGTGCACCCAGGTCGCCCGCGAGGTCGCGCAGCGTCGTCCCCGCTCCGATCTCGACGAGCAGCCCGCCGGCCCCCTCCACCAGCGTCAGCGACGCGGCCGCGGACCGCACCGACTCGACCAGTTCGGGGCGGGTCGGCAGTGTCATGCCCGCTCGGCGCGCGGCAGCGGCGGGCGCGAGCGGCTCCGGGTATCGCCATCCGCCATGCAGCCGGGTCACACCCGAGAGCCGCCCGACGTCGGCGAGGTCGTCGTCGTGGGGGCTGCCGGTCTGCACGGGTTTGCACACCGCGACGTCGATGCCCGCGAGCCGGGCGTGGCAGGCCAGAGCTGCGGTGGCAATCGTCTTTCCGACGCCGGTGTCGGTGCCCGTGACGAGGAGCGTGCTCACCGGCGCACGGTCGCCAGCACGTCAGTGAGCACCTCGGCCGCCATCCGCATCTCGTCGTCGGTCAGCGACGCCCGCGCGGTCAGTCGCAGCCGCGATGTGCCTGCCGGCACCGTCGGCGGCCGGAAGCACCCCACGCGCACACCGCGGTCCAGGCATGCCACCGCTGCGCCGAAGGCGACGTCCGCGTCGCCGAGAACCACTGATACGACGGCCGATTCGGGAAGCTCCGACACCGAGCAGATCGACGCCAGCTCCGCGGCGCGTTCGATCACGGCCCGTGCGCGCCACGGCTCGGCGACCAGGATGTCGAGCGCAGCCCAGGCCGCACCGACGGCGGCGGGCGCCAGCCCGGTGTCGAAGATGAACGGCCGCGCCGCGTCGATCAGGTGGTCACGCACGACCGTCGGGCCCAGCACCACACCGCCTTGGCTGCCCAGCGCCTTGGACAGCGTCGTGGTCATCACGATGTCGGGCGCACCGGCCAGGCCGACTTCGTGCAACAGGCCGCGTCCGCCCGTGCCGCGGACGCCGAGACCATGGGCCTCGTCGACGATCAGCAGTGCGCCGTGGCGGCGGCATGCATCGTGCAGGGCGCGCAACGGTGCGAGGTCACCGTCCGCGGAGAAGACGGAGTCCGTCAGTACCACCGCGCGCTCCTCGCCGCGCGCCGCCAACGCCGCCTCCACCGCGGCGACGTCGCGGTGTGGCGTGACGACGACCCGCGCCCGCGACAACCGGCACGCGTCGACCAACGAGGCGTGTGTCAACGCGTCGGACACCAGCAGCGACCCCGAACCCGACAATGCGACGACCGCGCCGAGGTTGGCGGTATAGCCGGACGAGAACACCAGCGCAGCCTCCGCGCCGACGAATCCGGCCAGTGCCCGCTCGAAACCCTCGTGCAGTTCGGTGTTTCCGGTGACAAGGCGCGATCCGGTGGAACCCGCACCCCAGGTAAGCAACGCGACCACCCCGCCGTCGATCACCGCGGGATGCTGCGACAGGCCCAGATAGTCGTTGGAGGCCAGGTCGAGCTCGGTGCTGACCGGTGGCCGCGCACGCAGGGATCGCCTCAGCCCCGCGGCGCGCCGCTGCCTTTCGACACCGTCGAGCCACGCCAGCGGTGAGAGACCTGCGCGCGTCACCGTGCTCCTCGCATCGGACTTGAACAGCGTTCAGGTTAGGGCACCCGCGCGCGACGGCACAAATGTGCCGCGAGCGCCTGAGGAGTTAATGGCTTGGTTCATCACCCAGGGCCCGGGCGACCGCGACCATCCCCGCGGTGATCTGCGCGATCTCCTCGGACGTGCAGATGTACGGCGGCATCGCATAGATGAGGTTGCGGAACGGGCGCAGCCACAGGCCGTGCTCCAGCGCCGCTGGCGTCGCCACCTTCAGGTCGACGGGACGGTCCATCTCGATGACGCCGATCGCGCCGAGCACCCGCACATCGACCACCCCGGGCAGCGACGGCGCGGAGGCCAGCCCCGAGCGCAGTCCCGCCTCGATCTCGCGGACCCGCGTGCGCCAGTCCTGGTCGAGTAGCAATTCGACCGCGGCGACCGCGACCGCGCATGCCAGCGCGTTGGCCATGAACGTGGGGCCGTGCATCAGGGCGCCCGGCTCGTTCGAGCTGATCGTGTGGGCGACCTCCCGTGTGCAGAGCGTGGCCGCCAGCGTGATGTAGCCGCCGGTGAGGGCCTTGCCGACGCACATGATGTCGGGGCTCACGCCCGCGTGGTCGGCCGCGAACAGTTCACCGGTGCGGCCGAAGCCGGTCGCGATCTCGTCGAAGATCAGCAGCACCTCGTGCCGGGAGCAGATGTCGCGCAGCTCCGCGAGGTAGCGGGGGTCGTGGAACCGCATCCCGCCCGCTCCTTGCACGACGGGTTCGACGATCACAGCGGCCAGTTCATCGGCGTGTTCGGCCAATTGCGTCTCGAACGACTCGACGTAACCGGCGTCGTAGTCGCGCGGTACCGGCGGTGCGAACTCCTGGGCGACCAACACGTCCGTCCACAGCTCGTGCATCCCGCCGTCCGGGTCGCACACGCTCATCGGGGTGAAGGTGTCGCCGTGGTACCCGCCGCGCCACGTCATCAGGCGATGCTTGGCGCCTCGGCCCCGGCTGCGCCAGTACTGCAGCGCCATCTTCACGGCCACCTCGACCGACACCGACCCTGAGTCGCTGAAGAACACGGTGTCCAGGCCGTCGGGAGTGATTTCGACCAGTAACTGCGCGAGCCGTGCGGCCGGTTCGTGCGTGAGCCCGCCGAACATGACGTGATTCATGGTGGCGAGCTGCTCGGTGATCGCCGCGTCGAGCACCGGATGACCATGGCCGTGGATCGCGGTCCACCACGACGCCATCGCGTCGAGAACCCGCACCTCCCGCCCGTCGTGATGGAGGCTGAGCCAAGCGCCGCGGGCACCGACCGCGACGACGGGAGCCAAGGCTTCCGCGCCGATCGTGCTGTAGGGATGCCAGACGTGGGCGGCGTCGATCGCACCGATCTCGGCGGGCGTCATGGCTGGCACCTTCGGTAGATTATCGGTCGACCATGATGACCCTCGCCCCTCCCCGGTCGGCGCCCGTCAGCTATCCGGGACGTCCGTTGCGCGCCGC
Organism: Mycobacterium neumannii; assembly: GCF_002245615.1. Lineage (NCBI taxonomy): Bacteria > Bacillati > Actinomycetota > Actinomycetes > Mycobacteriales > Mycobacteriaceae > Mycobacterium > Mycobacterium neumannii. Next base: position 134,008 of record NZ_NKCO01000013.1, read on the forward strand.
GAAAGCCTCCACCGGCACCCGCTCCTCAGCGGCTTACCGGCATGACCTCGACGGTTTGCGCGGTATCGCGATCGCACTCGTCGCGGTGTTCCACGTGTGGTTCGGCCGGGTGTCCGGCGGTGTGGACGTGTTTCTGGCGCTGTCCGGCTTCTTCTTCGGCGGCCGGTTGCTGCGCTCGGCGATGACGCCGGGCGTGTCGCTGCGGCCGCGTCCGGAGGTGACGCGGCTGATCCGGCGGCTGCTGCCCGCCCTGGTCGTCGTGCTCGCGGCGTCCGCGGTGCTGACCGTCCTGATCCAGCCGCAGACGCGATGGGAGACCTTCGCCGACCAGAGCCTGGCCAGCCTCGGCTACTTCCAGAACTGGGAACTGGCCAACTCCGCGTCGAACTACCTGCGCGCGGGTGAGGCGGTCAGCCCGCTGCAGCACATCTGGTCGATGTCCGTGCAGGGCCAGTTCTACATCGCGTTCCTGGCGATAATCTTCCTGTCCGCCTTGCTGTTTCGCCGGGTCTTCGGCCGATACACCCGTGTGGCGTTCGTCGTGCTGCTCAGCGCGCTGACCATCGCGTCGTTCGTCTACGCCGTCCACGCCCACAACGCCGACCAAGCCACTGCGTACTACAACAGCTTCGCCAGGGCGTGGGAGCTGCTGCTCGGTGCCCTGGTCGGTGCGCTCGTGACACATCTGCGGATGCCGATGTGGCTGCGGACGACGGCCGCTGTGGTGGCGCTGGCGGCGATCCTGTCGTGCGGCGCACTGATCGACGGCGTCAAGGAGTTCCCCGGGCCGTGGGCGCTGGTCCCCGTCGGCGCCACCATCCTGTTCATCCTGTCCGCGGCGAACCGGGTGGCCGACCCGCACACCGCAGGACGGATGCCGCTGCCCAACCGGCTGCTGGCCACGGCGCCCTTCGTATCGCTGGGGGCGATGGCCTACTCGCTGTATCTCTGGCACTGGCCGCTGCTGATCTTCTGGCTGTCCTACACCGGCCACAGCCGCGCCACCTTCCTCGAAGGGGCGGTGGTTCTGCTGTTGTCCGGGGTGCTGGCGTGGTTGACCACCAGGTACGTCGAGAACCCGCTGCGCTACCGCAGTTCCTCGGCCCAACGCACGGCCGCGCCGAAGAAGGCCCGCAGGCGCAGGCCGCCGGTGGTGCTGGGGTCCGTGGTCGCCCTGCTGGGTGTGGCGTTGACCGTCACCTCGTTCACCTGGCGTGAGCATGTGCTCGTCCAACGCACCAACGGGGCAGAGCTCGTGTCGCTTTCGACACAGGACTACCCCGGCGCCGCTGCTCTGCTGAGCAATGCCAGGGTGCCCAAGCTGCCGATGCGCCCGAGCGTGCTGGAGGCCAAGAACGATCTGCCGGAGACCACTGAGGACGGGTGCATCAGCGACTTCGAGACCGTCGACGTGATCAACTGCACCTACGGTGACAAGAACGCCAAGCGCACCATTGCGCTGGCCGGCGGATCGCACGCCGAACACTGGATCACCGCGCTCGACCTGCTCGGCAAACGGCACCACTTCAAGGTGGTCACCTACCTGAAGATGGGCTGCCCGTTGACCACCGAGCAGGTGCCGCTGGTGATGGGCGACAACCGCCCGTACCCGAAGTGCCACGAGTGGAACAAGCGGGTGATGGCCCAGATCGTGGCCGACCGGCCCGACTACGTCTTCACCACCTCCACGCGGCCATGGAACATCAGGGCCGGCGATGTGATGCCCTCGACGTATATCGGCATCTGGCAGGAATTGTCCGCCAACAGGATCCCGATCCTGGCCATGCGGGACACGCCGTGGTTGGTCCGCAACGGTGAACCGTTCTTCGCCGCTGACTGCCTCGCGGGCGGCGGCGACGCTATCTCCTGTGGAACACGGCGATCCGACGTACTCTCGGAGCGCAACCCGACACTCGATTTCGTCAAGCGGTTCCCGTTGATGAAGCCGCTCGACATGAGTGATGCGGTGTGCCGCAAGGACATTTGCCGAGCCGTGGAGGGGAACGTGTTGCTCTACCACGACGCTCATCACATCTCGAAGACGTATATGCGCACGATGGCGCCCGAACTCGGAAGACAGATCGCCGCCGCCACCGGTTGGTGGGTTGGCTGATGCCCTCCGGCGAACCGGCGGCGGTGCCCACCGTCTGGCCGGGAGTGGCGTATCCCCTGGGCGCAACCTACGACGGCGCGGGCACCAACTTCTCGGTGTTCTCCGAGGTGGCCGATCGGGTCGAGCTCTGCCTGATCGGCAAGGACGGCAGCGAAGAGCGCATCAACCTCGAAGAGGTCGACGGCTACGTCTGGCACTGCTACCTGCCGACGGTCACCCCGGGACAGCGCTACGGCTTTCGCGTGCACGGCCCGTGGGACCCCGCGGCCGGCCACCGGTGCGACCCGAGCAAGCTGCTGCTCGACCCGTACGGCAAGTCGTTCCACGGTGACTTCGAGTTCTCCCAGGCGCTGTTCTCCTACGACTTGAACGCCGAGGATCTCGCCTCCGGCGGTACCCCGCCCCGCATCGACTCCCTCGGGCACACCATGACCAGCGTCGTGATCAACCCGTACTTCGACTGGGTTTCGGACCGCGCACCGCGCACGCCGTACCACGAGACGGTGATCTACGAGGCCCACGTCAAGGGCATGACGCAGCGACATCCCGGCATCCCCGAGGGACTCCGCGGCACCTACGCCGGCCTGCACCACCCGGTGATCATCGACCACCTGAAGTCGCTGAACGTTACCGCCATCGAGTTGATGCCGGTGCACCAGTTCCTCCACGACCACCGGCTCATCGACCTCGGGCTGCGAAACTACTGGGGCTACAACACTTTCGGGTTCTTCGCACCACACCACGAGTACGCGGCCAACAAACACGCCGGCGGTGCGGTCGCCGAGTTCAAGACCATGGTGCGCGCATTCCACGAGGCCGGGATCGAGGTCATCCTCGACGTGGTCTACAACCACACCGCCGAGGGCAACCACCTCGGTCCGACACTGAACTTCCGGGGCATCGACAACGCCGCCTACTACCGGCTACTCGACGGCGATCTGCGCCTGTACAAGGACTTCACCGGCACCGGCAACAGCCTCAACGCCCGCCATCCCCACACTCTGCAGCTGATCATGGACTCGCTGCGCTACTGGGTGATGGAGATGCACGTCGACGGGTTCCGTTTCGACCTTGCCGCCACCCTGGCCCGCGAGTTCTACGATGTCGACCGCTTGAGCGCGTTTTTCGACCTGGTGCAACAAGATCCGGTGGTCAGCCAGGTCAAGCTGATCGCCGAACCGTGGGACGTCGGCGAAGGTGGCTATCAGGTCGGCAACTTCCCAGGTTTGTGGACCGAGTGGAACGGGAAGTATCGCGACACTGTGCGTGATTACTGGCGGGGCGAGCCCGCAACCCTCGGCGAGTTCGCATCGCGGCTGACCGGTTCGTCCGACCTCTACGAGGCGACCGGCCGGCGCCCTAGTGCGAGCATCAACTTCGTCACCTGCCACGACGGCTTCACGTTGAACGACCTGGTGTCCTACAACGAGAAACACAACGAGGCCAACGGCGAGGACAACCGCGACGGCGAGAGCCACAACCGGTCGTGGAACTGCGGTGTCGAGGGTCCGACCGACGATCCGGACATTCTGGCGCTACGCGGTAAGCAGATGCGCAACATCATGGGCACGTTGATGGTTTCGCAGGGCACGCCGATGATCTCGCACGGCGACGAGATCGGCCGCACCCAGCGGGGCAACAACAACGTCTACTGCCAGGACTCCGAGCTCTCCTGGATGGACTGGTCGTTGTGCGAGAAGAATGCCGACCTGCTCGAGTTCACCCGCAAAGTCACCCAGCTGCGCAAGGACCACCCGGTGTTCCGCAGGCGCAGGTTCTTCGAGGGCAAGCCGATCCGCAGCGGCGATCAGGTGCGTGACATCGCGTGGTTGACCCCCGCCGGTGAGGAGATGACCATCGAGGACTGGGGCACCGGGTTGGGCAAATGTGTTGCGGTGTTCCTCAACGGTGACGCCATCTCGGCGCCGAACGAACGCGGAGAGCGAGTCGTCGACGACTCGTTTCTGTTGTGTTTCAACGCCCATGACCGCCCACAGCACTTCGTCACTCCCTCGGGTTACTACGCGAAGGAGTGGACCGCGGCGCTTGACACCACAGACGCCACCGGGTCCACCGAGCTGGTGGCCAAGGCCGGGGAGAAGATCTTGCTGCCTGCGCGCTCCCTGCTGGTGATGCGTAAGACGGCCTGATGGCGCGACACATCCCCGTCCAATCCACGTACCGCCTCCAGATGCGCGGTGACGCCTTCACTTTCGCCGATGCCGAGAACCTGCTCGACTATTACGCGGCGCTCGGCGTTTCCCACCTGTACCTGTCGCCGATCCTCACCGCGGCGGAAGGCTCCACCCACGGTTACGACGTCACCGATCCCACGACGGTGTCCGCCGAACTCGGTGGGCCCGAAGGATTTGCGCGCCTGTCGCGCGCGGCCCGCGACAAGGGCATCGGCTTGATCGTCGATATCGTGCCCAATCACGTCGGTGTGGAGAAGCCGCGGGATAACGCGTGGTGGTGGGACGTGCTCAAGCACGGGCGCGAGTCGGCCTACGCGTCCTATTTCGACATCGACTGGGACCTCGACGGCGGGCGCGTCGTAGTGCCGGTGCTCGGATCCGACGACGACGCCGACGATCTCGAGGTCGACGCCAGCGGCGCTGAGCCCGTGCTACGCCTCGGCGACCTCGTCTACCCGATCGCACCCGGCACCGAGGACGGGACCGGTCCGCAGGTGCACGATCGGCAGCACTATCACCTGGTCGCCTGGAAGAACGGGTCGAGCGAAGCGACGGGGGAATTGTCCGGTATCTGCGGCTACCGCCGGTTCTTCTCGATCACCTCGCTGGCCGGCTTGCGCCAAGAGGACCGCGCCGTCTTCGATGCCACCCACGCCGAGGTGAAACGGTGGTTCGACGAGGAATTGGTCGACGGCATCCGCATCGACCACCCGGACGGGCTGTCGGACCCGGCCGGCTATCTGACCTGGCTGCGCGAACTCACCGGACCCGACGCCTGGATCGTGATCGAGAAGATCTTGGCCGCCGACGAGCCGCTGGAACCGACGCTGCCGGTCGCCGGAACCACCGGTTATGACGCGATGCGGGAAATCGGCGGCGTGTTCATCGACCCGTCGGGCGAGGAACCCCTGACCGCCCTGTTCGACTCCACCGGGTTGGCCTACAGCTCGATGCCGGATCTCGCGCGCACGCTCAAGGCGAATGCCGTCACGGTCACCCTGGGCAGCGAGCTCGCCCGGTTGCGCCGCACCATCGTCGGCGCCATCGGAACCGACCATGACGACCTGCCTGCGGCGATCGCGGCTCTGCTCAGCCGCATCGACGTCTACCGCTCCGACTACGGCTCGCTGTCTGGTGTCCTGCCCAGCGCGCTGGCCGAGACAGCCACTGCGAAAACTGAATTGGCCGAACCCCTAGCCTTGATCACGACCGCGCTGGCGGTCAATAACGAGGCCGAGGTCCGGTTGCAGCAACTGTGCGGTGCGGCGACGGCCAAGTCGATGGAGGACTGCCTGTTCTACCGCGACGCGCGGCTGGTCTCACTCAACGAGGTCGGTTCCGAACCGCACCATTTCGGAGTGAGCGTCGCCGAGTTCCACCAGCGGGCCGCGGTGCGTGCCCGGTTGTGGCCTGACGCGATGGTTGCGATGACGACCCACGACACCAAGCGCGGTGAGGACGTGCGGGCGCGAATCGGACTGCTGTCGCAGGTTCCGTCGCTGTGGGCCGAGTACGTCACCGCATGGGAGCAACGCACGCCATCTCCCGACCGTGCCACCGGGTTCTTCCTGCTGCAGAACATGTTCGGGGTCTGGCCTGCCGACGGCACGGTGACCGACGAGCTGCGGGAGCGACTGCACGCGTACGCGGAGAAGGCCATCCGGGAAGCCGCTGTGCACACCACCTGGAACGATCCGGACGAGGATTTCGAAACCCGGCTGCACACCTGGATCGACGCCGTGATCGACGGCCCGGTGGCCACCGAATTGACCGGTTTGGTCGCGCGGCTCGACCTGCATGCCCGCAGCGACGCGCTGGGCCAGAAACTGTTGGCGCTCACCGCACCCGGGGTCCCCGACGTCTACCAGGGCACCGAACTGTGGGAGGACAGCCTGGTCGATCCGGACAATCGCCGACCCGTCGACTACGCGGCTCGCCGCAAGGCATTGGAGGCGATGCGCCATCCGAAGCTGCGGGTGGTCACTTCCGCGCTGGCGGTCCGGCGGGAGCGGCCCGCGACGTTTTCGACGGGCGGTTACACCCCCGTGCTGGCCGACGGGCCGGCGGCGCAACACCTCGTGGCGTTCCGCCGCGGTGGCGACGTGCTGACCGCCGTCACCCGGCATTCCGTGCGGCTCTCCGAAACCGGCTGGGGAGAAACAGCTCTCACCCTGCCCTCGGGCACCTGGGCGGACCGCATCGGCGGACGCCGGCACACCGGGCGGGTACTGGCCGCCGAACTCTTCACCGAACTGCCGGTCGTACTGTTGGAGCGGGTC